>JBLGAT010000021.1:0-38112 GCA_047612485.1 Psychroserpens sp. | reverse complement strand
ACGGTTCTTTAATATTTAATCTTGTTTATTTTGAGGTTATCATTGGCGGGTAGGCCTTCAATATTTCTGCAACAAATTCCTTGATCCTTTCCTCTTTCTTTTCTATATTTTTAGTGTTGTTCAAAGTTCCTACTCCTCTTCCTTGCCAAACCAATTCTTTTGTCTTGGTATCAATCATATCAACATATAGAGAGCCTTCAGTTCGGGTACTGACATTGTTGCCGCCTCCCCAGCCGAATCCAGGGCCCCAACCAAATCCAGGTCGGCCTCCCCAACCAAATCCGCCTCCCCAGTAATAGGGACTCCAGCCCCAGCCAAATCCGCCTCCCCAGTAATTGTTGTATATGTCTACCTGCTCGCGTTCTTTGGTAAAAATACTGATCAAAACATCTGGCTCATTGGATTTCACGAAACCTTTGTAAGCCATTTCAGTTTCAATAGCCTTCAGAATTCGTTTTTTGTCCAAATCTGAAATTTGAGCTTTATCAATGCCTGTTTTATAAAAAGCGTATGATTTAAAGGAATTGAAATTTACCTCCTTATCGTAATCTGATAAGACCCTTACAGAGGTACAGGAGCCCATAAATAAGAGTAATAGCAGTGGAGTTATTAAAAATGCAAACTTTTTCATAGCGATTTTTTTTAAAGTTATCGAAACGCGAATTCTATACATTTAAGTGCCTCAAAAATCATGCCGAAAATATACTGCACCTATCTACTGTTGGTTCCCTTGTTATATCCATAGGGGCAATGTCTACAGCCACTTTCACAACAATACCCCCGCTTTAAATGATATTTTTCGGTAAACACCTTATACCCCTCGGGGGAAAGATAAAAGTCGCCCTCTTCCAAAGGAATAATTTTCTTCATTCCCGTAAAATTACTGCAAATCCCATGATTAAGGAAGCATTTAAGAATTTTTAACCAAGTAGGTGCGACCCTAGCAATTTATTCATGGGTTGCCAATAGCACCAATATTTAGTATATTTCTATTATAGAATTTTGAGAAACACAGGTAATGGTCATAGTATGTAAATATATTTTTCACAAGAATTATGTGGGTCTCTCCATTTGGCCCTTCATCATTCTAAAAAATACCGCTTTGAGGGAGGATGTGGTTTTGATGAACCATGAAAGGATCCACCTGAGGCAACAACTAGAACTCTTGGTGGTCCCGTTCTATGTTTTATACACCTTGGAATGGATGGTGAGGTCGGTTTTATATATAAATACGTATAAGGCATATAAGAATATAAGCTTTGAAAGGGAAGCTTATGAAAATGAAAAAAACTTAGATTATAACAAGAATAGAAAACCGTTTGGCTTTATTAAATATCTTTGGAGCTAGAAAAGCAATCGCGTGAAGGTTTACAATCAACAGATTGAACTACCCATCTTACAAGAAAAGAAAGTCACTCTCCTTATAAAGCGGGAAGACTTGATTCACCCTTATATTTCTGGAAATAAATTTAGAAAGCTAACCTATAATCTAGCAGAGGCCAAGCGTTTGGGATTTGATACCCTCCTAACTTTCGGAGGGGCCTACTCCAATCATATTGCCGCTACTGCCTATGCCGGGAAGGAGCATGGACTTAAGACCATCGGAATTATACGTGGGGGGGAACTTGTTGATAATTGGCAGGCAAACCCAACCTTGGCATGGGCAAAAGAGCAGGGGATGAAATTTAAATTTGTTTCCCGCCAAGGATACCGCACCAAAGAGAGTCCTGAGTTTTTGCAACAGTTAAAAGAAGAATTTGGATCCTTTTATAGCATCCCCGAGGGTGGGGCAAACGCCTTGGCCGTAAGGGGCTGTGAGGAAATATTGACGGGGAATGACACAACCTTTGACGTCATCTGCGCATGCGTGGGTACCGGGGGTACCATTGCAGGTTTGATCAATTCGGCGGGAACACATCAAAAAGTAATGGGTTTCCCCGCATTAAAAGGTGATTTTTTGAGAAAAGATATTTGTAAATTTGCCCAAAGAGAAAACTGGGACTTGAATACCGGGTATCACTTTGGGGGTTATGGAAAGGTGACCGGGGAGCTGATTGATTTCATGAACGACTTTAAATCAAAAACTTCTATCCCATTGGATCCGGTGTATACAGGGAAAATGCTATTTGGGATTTTAGATCTGGTCCGTAAGGATTATTTTGAACCCAACACCAAAATTTTGGCGATCCACTCAGGTGGATTGCAAGGGATAGCAGGCATGAACCTCGTTTTGAAAAATAAAAATTTACCATTGATTGAACTATGATACAACGATTTGGACTATTTGTGATGTTAGCCATTTTTTTAACGAGTTGTGGTGCCAAAAAAAGGGCAACCAATACCCATAGGGATAGAAAGGCTCACCAAACTACCGTGAACAGAACAACCGAATCCAACACCCAAGGCAAGGTGGATCCCGATGGTTATCCGTTGCCAGAGGATGAAGGTAAGTTTATAAGGTTCCCCATTGCAACCACTCAGGAATACATTGAAACATTTGCCGAGATTGCAAAATTTGAAATGAAGGCCTATGGTATCCCCGCGAGCATTACTTTGGCACAGGGAATCTTGGAAAGTGGCGGAGGTAGGGGTGCCCTTACCATGAGGACCAATAACCATTTTGGGATAAAATGCCATACCAATTGGAGTGGGGATTATGATTACCATGATGATGACGAAAAAGGGGAGTGTTTCAGGAAATATAACCATCCCATGTATTCCTTTAGGGACCATAGTGAATTCTTATCCTCTAGGGCCAGGTATGCTTCATTGTTCCAGTTGGATTCTGACGATTATAAAGGATGGGCCCAGGGCCTGAGCGATGCCGGTTATGCAACGGATAAGCGTTATCCACAAAAATTGATTTCTTTCATTGAGCAATATGGACTTCACAAATATGATCAGGATGTGGCCAATGATGGCTATGTGGTCAAAAAAGAAACCAAGGACTATGATTATAATGTGCATGTGGTTACCAAAGGGGATACCTTGTACTCCATTTCTCGTAAATACTTTATTTCTGTGAACGACCTGATGAAAATGAATAAAATGAACAATAGCAATCTTGCGATCGGTCAGGAAGTGATTGTCAAATCCGAAAAAATCAAAAAATAATCATGATTTATAAAAGAAGTAGTGTCTTATTCGACGAGGCACAACAATATATTCCGGGTGGAGTAAACTCTCCGGTACGGGCTTTTACGGCTGTAGGAGGTGATCCCATTTTTGTAAAAGAGGCGAAAGGAGCCTACCTCTACGATGTAGACGGGAATAAATTTATAGATTATATCGCTTCATGGGGCCCAATGATATTAGGTCACGCCCATGAGCCTGTCATCAATGCCGTCATAGAAAAGGCCAAGAAAGGAACTTCTTTTGGTATGCCTACGGAGATTGAAACGGAATTGGCAAAATTGGCGGTCTCCATGGTGCCAAATATCGATAAGATAAGGTTTGTGAACAGTGGTACCGAAGCCTGTATGAGTGCTGTGCGTTTGGCAAGGGGCTATACGGGAAAGGATAAGATCATAAAATTTGCAGGTTGCTATCATGGGCATTCAGATTCGTTCCTTATTCAGGCTGGAAGTGGAGCGGTTACCTTTGGGAGTCCAAATAGTCCTGGCGTTACCAAGGGAACAGCCAAGGATACCCTATTGGCAACCTATAATGACCTTTCCAGTGTGGAAGCATTGACAGATGCCAATAAAAGAGAGATTGCAGCCGTAATTATTGAACCTGTTGCAGGGAATATGGGATGTATCATCCCTGATGAAGATTTTATAAAGGGCCTTAGGGAACTTTGCACAAAAGAAGGGATATTATTGATTTTTGATGAGGTGATGACCGGCTTCCGTTTGGGAAGAGGCGGGGCCCAGCAGGTCTTGGGAATCGACGCCGACATCGTGACCTTTGGAAAAGTTATTGGGGGAGGTTTACCAGTTGGGGCCTTTGCCGCTCGAAACGAAATTATGGACTATTTGGCACCTGTAGGACCTGTTTACCAGGCAGGGACCCTAAGTGGAAATCCCTTGGCCATGAGTGCGGGACTTGCCATGTTGACCGAATTGAACAGTAAGCCTGAAATTTTCCGAAGCCTTGCCGATAAGACTGCCTATCTCCACAAAGGTTTTGATAGGGTCTTGAATGGAAAAGGGATCCCATATCAGATCAATAGGTTCGGATCTATGATCTCCCTACATTTTACGGACAAGCCAGTGGTTGATTTTGCTTCTTCCGCCAAAGGCAATAACGAAACATTTAAGAAGTACTTTCATGGGATGCTATCCCAGGGGATCTACCTGCCACCGAGTGCATTTGAAAGTTATTTCCTGAACAATGCCTTATCCTATGAAGATTTGGATGCCACCATTACAGCATTGGAAACGATCATTCCCCAATTGCAGTAATATAATAGGTTTTAATATAAAACAAGCCCCATACATCCCCTTAAAGAATGCATGGGGCTTGTTTGTTGGAATAATTATTACTGCCGCTTAAACTTGGACAGTCAATTAATTCTTTGATCTGTGGTGTTCTTTGGAACCATGTTTCCTTTGGCTTTTATGATGCCCTTTTCTGTGATGCATTTTCTCCCATTTTTCATACTGTTCCTTGGAAAAAATCTGTTTCATTTTTGCTTTCTGGGCTATTTTCTGGTCCATTTTAGCAGTTTGGATGGCATAGCGCTCTTCGGAAGTGGGTTTGGTCATCCCGCCACTTTCTTTTTTCGCTTTCATCTCCATCATTCTTTCCTTACGGCTTGTAGCTTGTTCCAAATTGATTTTCTGAAGCTGTTTCTGTTGGGCTTCGGTTAGATCCAGTGTTAAGGTCATGCGCTTGGTCTGTAAGGTAGCCATTTGTTCCGGGGACAGATCTTCTAGATTTTCTCTATATCTCTGCTCTCCTCTTTCATTTTGAGCCAGGCCTATAAAGCCGATCATTAATAGCCCTAATAGAATTACTTTTTTCATTGTAAATTGTATTTTGTAGGTTACCTCTATAGGATACCTTAAAAGGCCATAGGTTTAAAAGGAGATGGGATTTTGGCAATATTTTAACTCGCCGAAGGAATAAGCTGGGGCTTTTGTGCCGAAAGGGAGGTGCTAAATGTATAGTATTCAGTACTATTGAAAAAAACAGAATAAAAAAATCAGGTATACGTAGGGGTATACCTGATTTGTACTTATAAGTAGGATTCGTAGTTTCTTTTAACGATTATTCCATGATGTCCAAACTTGCAACTTTATTGGAATCCAATTCATTGTTATCAACCTTGTTCATTTTAACGGAATCAACGGCAGTTGAATTCTGTTCCAATACTGGTTCTAAACCATGGTACATGGCCGCCGATGCCATAAAACAAACAAAATACAGTAGGCTTTTAATTTTCTGAGACATAAACTTGGGATTTTAATCTGAAATAAATTTAGCTCAATTTAGGTTGCTACAATAATTATTGTTGTGAAAGTGCTTTTTTCTGTGGTGTACAATTACTTGTTGAATAATTTGCACTTTAAAAGGGTTACCAATAAAAAAGGTGTGGTTTTAAAACCACACCTTTTTTATAATAATTGAAGTATATGTTATCCCTTATTTAGGGTCCAGAACCATATCTATTCTCACAAGGGCATCCTGTAGATGGTATTTGCTCATACTGTCTGAAGTCCTAGAAATTGCATTTCTAATATCTCCTTTTAGCATATTCATTTCTGCACGTGCAATAGAACGAATATCAGATTGACTTGTATTCAAAACAGTAGATTGGCTACCTCCTCTTCCTCTAGATGGTTCAAGATTTTCTGCTGTCATCAAATAGGCCAAACGGTCAATATGCGCCTTCTGGAGGTTTCTTCTATAGGTGTCTATTTTTTTACCACTTCTCAATTCGGACCAGATTCCTTTTCTTAAATCTTGGGTCACATCCAATAGGCGGTAAGCATCAGTGCCGTTTGCGGTTTCATTTTCAATAATCCTGGCCATTGTGCCCAAACTAAGAATATTGTCCAGGGTTCTTACCTGAAGGGCTCTTAGTCTTTCTACAGAACCGGAATTCTCTATTTTATTAAATATATTTTGATCTAATAACCATTCTGGAGTAGTAAACAGTTGTCTTTGTACAAAATCCATCGCTTTTATTTGATGTACTTTGGTTACATAGGTGTATACAGCTCCTTCTTGGTCGTAGGTTTTGTAGTATTCGTAAACCCCTCCTATATTATTGGATACGTGTCCCATATACCTGTTGTATTGCCCCAAAACCTGATTGTAAAGGTCTCCAAGGTCTTCATAGTCTTTGCCATCTTCAGCTGTCCAAGTGATAAGATTCGGGACAATTCGTTTTAAATTTTCAATCCCGTAATCACTGGCCTTTATGGCGTCATCTCCCAAATCTTCGGTTTGTGAACTTGGGTCGACTACATCGCGTTGCTGACTACCAAATCTGTACATAGGGTCTCCCGCATGTTCCAAGATCCATGTGTCTAAAGTGGCTTTCTCTTCTTCCGAATTTTTACCTAAAATAGGTCTGTATCCCCAGTTGATAGAATATTTATCGTAGATACCTATATTGGGCATAAGGGCAACACCCTCATCACCTGGTTGTGCTACATAATTAAAACGTGCATAGTCCATAATGGAAGGTGCAGTTCCGTATTTTTGGGTAAATTCTGCTGAACGCAAGGAATCTACCGGATAGGCAACACTACTGCCCATGTTATGAGGAAGACCTAAGGTATGTCCTACTTCATGAGAAGACACAAAACGTATTAAACGACCCATTACTTCGTCCTTGAATTGCACGCTTCTTGCGTCTGGATTAATGGCCGCAGTTTGCACAAAGAACCAATTGCGTAAAAGGGTCATTACATTGTGGTACCAGTTAATGTCCGATTCCAAAATTTCACCACTTCTTGGATCACTCACATGGGGACCGTTGGCATTTGGAATAGGGGATGCCAGATAACGAACAACGGAATAACGCACGTCTTCTGGTGACCACTCTGGATCCTCTTCCATTGTTGGTGGTTCCATGGCAATTATGGCATTTTTAAACCCTGCGGCCTCAAAAGCTACTTGCCAATCTTCTATCCCCTGTTTGATAAAGGGAACCCACTGTTTAGGTGTGGCCCTGTCCACATAATAAACAATCTGCTTTTTGGGCTCAACAAGCTCACCATTGGCAAATTTCTCTTTGTCCTCTTCTTTTACCTCTAATCTCCAGCGGTCCAAATAGCGAATGGTTTTGCTTTTTTGGGCGTCCAGACCGTAATCTACTTGACCCCTGGCAAACCAGCCAACCCGCTCGTCAAAATAACGGCGCTTCATTGGTTCTTTGGGCAACAAGATCATGGAATTGTTGATTTCTATGGATATGGAGCCAAGGCTCCCATTGGATGGGGCATCGCTGGCAGCATACGTTTTTACATGCCTCGCTTCAATATTAAGGGGGTAGCTTTTCAATGTTTCAATATAACTTCTGGTGTCATCCAAACGGGATACCTTGTATTGTTTTCTGTAAAACTCTGGCATTCCCAAGGCATTTACGTCTTTTTCGAAGAAGTCGTTCACTTCAATTACCGTTGCGGTAATAGTAGAATCCTTGTGAAAAGCCTTGATAGGAAAGGTATAAAGGACCGGTTCAAAATTTGAATTTGATACCGCTTCATGCACCGGAAGGGAGTCTGCCGCAACAACGTCATAGGATACTACCCTTAAAAACACCTTTTTAGGTGTTTTTTCCCAACGAAGGACCTGGGTGTTAATTTTTCCCCCACCAAAACCTATGCCGTTGGCTGTTTTGGAAATACGGCTCACCATCAACATTTCCTTATTGAAAAGGGAGTCGGGGATTTCATAATAAAACTTGTCCTCTACCTCATGAATAGAAAATAAACCTTGATCTGTTTTGGCATCTTTGGTGATTACCTTGTCATAGGGCTGAATGCCATCTTTTTTGGGTTTTGAACTGTCCTCTGTTTTTTCTTTTTTCTTTTTCTTGAAAAGTTGTGCTTCAGCTGGGGTACAATAACCCAATACCAATAGAAGCATAAGCAACTTTGGGAATAATTTTTTAATCATTTTCAGTCAATTTTTTTTCGAATTCCTCAAATAACCGAAAAATAAACCCATTTTTTTGTTAATGAAATCATAACCAATTGATTGTTTTACCCCTTTAATAACTTGTTTTGAATATGATAACAGACATTTTTTAATGGGTAATCTGTAACTTAAAAATACAGATGTGTTATAATACTGGATATAAAGTGTTGAATTACAGTTATTAAGGTAATATTGTCTAGGGACCAATATTTGGGTTGTCATTATTAAATTTAGCTATTAAAGAGCCCTTTTAAAATAAGGGCTTTTTTATGGGTACGCTTTTACTTTAAATGGAGCTGCATAAACTCATAAGTCCAATGCTTATAATTTTCAATGTTTCTCCTTCCATCAACATTCTGAAATGCCACTTATCACTTAATAAACTTTATATCGTATTGGTTCCAAGAACCCCGTTTTTTAAAATACTAAAGGCAATACCCATTGGAACATAAAAATAAGGATGGCTACAGAAATCAGGTTTAGAATTATACCTGCCCTTGCCATTTGGGATACCTTGATATACCCACTTGCAAAAACTATTGCATTGGGAGGAGTGGCCATAGGTAACATAAAAGCACAACTACTTGCCATAGTTACGGGTATAAGTAGGTATACGATTGGGACATTTAACCCAATAGCTATTCCTGCTACAACTGGCGCTAAGACCGCAATCAATGCCACGTTACTCATCAGCTCGGTCATGAAGAGCATTAAAACGATTAGGAGGGAGGCTGTGAGCAATATGCTTATGTCACTGCTGGCAATGGCATTAGTGACCATATCCACAATACCACTGGCCGACATTCCGTTGGCCAATGCCAATCCACCTCCAAAAAGCACCAAAATACCCCAGGCCAACTTTTCGGTATCATTCCAATGAAGGATGAAATCTCCTTTTTTTAAATTATGGGGAACGGCAAAAAGGGCCACAGCGGCAATCATACTTATGATAGTGTCTGATAGATCTAGGGAAGGGAACACCCCATTGATGAGGGTCCTGAAAACCCATAGAAAGACCGTGATTCCAAATATGGCCAACACCATTTTTTCTTTGGAGGAGGTAGGACCTAGTTTTTCTAGCTCGGATTGGATGACTTGTTTAGAAGCCGCGAATTTGAGTTGTTTGTTAGGAAACATCAATTTTATAAGGACAAAATAACTAACGGCGACCATAACTATGGAAAAGGGCACGCCAATCACCATCCATTTTAAAAAGGAGATTTCAATATTGTATTCATTTTCCAATAAACCTATCAAAACAGAATTGGGTGGTGTTCCAATAACCGTAGCGATACCCCCTGCATTTGCAGAAAATGCAATCCCGAGCATAACGCTCACAGCAAAATTCTTGTCATCCTTTGTAAATCCATCCGCATCATTTATCAAAAGGCGGATTACGGAAATAGCTATAGGGAGCATTACCACTGTACTGGCAGTATTGCTGATCCACATACTCATGGAAGCTGTTGCGATCATGAATCCGAGGACTACCTTGTTAGGGGTTGTTCCTGTAATCTTAATAATATTCAGGGCAATCCGTTTGTGCAGATTTACCTTTTCTAGGGCTAAGGCCAAAATAAAGCCCCCAAAAAATAGAAATATGATGGGACTACCATAATTTGCCCCTACATCCTCGATGGACATTACATTGAGCAAAGGGAATAATATTAAAGGCAATAAGGCGGTAACGGAGATGGAAACAGCTTCGGTTATCCACCATAAAATCATCCAAACGGCAACGGCAATCACAGGGTCGCCTGTTTCTGAAATGAGATCAAAGGGAAGATTGTTGATTATCAAAAATGCTATAGGCCCTATTAGAAGGCCCATTTTTTTACTTAGGTCCATGGTTGGTTATTAAAGTGCCTAAGCTATACTTTTTATGTTGGCTTAAAAAATAAAGGAGAGGGGCATTTGCCCCTCTCCTTTATTTTAATTGATTTATAAAATATAAAAATTTAATCCTGAAGTTCCACGATCAAGGAATCATCCACCTTGGAGACCTTGGCCAAACCGTGTTTACCCAAAGATTTTATTCCTTTGTCCCAAGCTTTATTGCTCAATCCAGAAGCTTCTTTAAGGGCTTCCAAAGGCATGTTTTTTTCCTTTTTTAAAACATCAAAAATGATTTTCTCACTTTCCGATAGCTCTATAGGTTTCTTCTCTTGACGCATTTGTGGGAAGAACAATACTTCCTGTATGGAAGCATTGTTGGTCATCAACATCACCAAACGATCTATCCCAATTCCAATCCCACTGGTAGGTGGCATCCCGTATTCCAAGGCCCTAAGGAAATCTTGATCAATAAACATGGCCTCATCATCCCCTTTGGCTGAAAGTTTCAATTGTTCCTCAAAGCGTTCCCGTTGATCAATTGGGTCGTTGAGCTCCGAGTAGGCGTTTGCCAATTCTTTCCCGTTTACCATCAATTCAAAACGCTCTGTAAGTGCTGGATTGTCCCTATGCTCCTTGCAAAGGGGGCTCATTTCCTTGGGATAATCCGTAATGAAGGTAGGTTGGATATAAAAATGCTCGCATTTTTCTCCAAATACCTCATCGATCAGTTTGCCTACACCCATGGTTTCATCCACTTCTAGGCCTAATTTTTTGGCCACCGTACGCAATTCCACTTCATCCATTCCGGCAACATCGTACCCTGTATGAATTTTTATAGCTTCAAGGATGGGCACTCGAGGATATGGGGCTTTAAATTCTATTTCATTTTTACCTACGGTAATCTTGGAAGTTCCATTGGCATCCAAGGCTACCTTTTCCAAAAGTTGCTCCGTAGTATCCATCATCCAATTGTAATCTTTATAGGCCACATAGAGTTCCATCACCGTAAATTCAGGATTGTGGGTGCGATCCATCCCTTCGTTCCTAAAATCTTTTGAAAACTCATATACACCATCAAAACCACCAACGATGAGTCTTTTTAAGTACAATTCATTTGCTACCCTTAAATAAAGGGGCATGTTAAGTGCATTGTGGTGTGTAATAAATGGCCTTGCAGCCGCACCACCTGGGATAGGCTGAAGAATGGGAGTTTCAACTTCCAAATATTCCCTTTCATTAAAAAATTGACGGATACTGTTGGTTATCTTGGTGCGCTTGATAAATGTCTGTTTTACGGCAGGATTTACTACAAGATCTACATAACGCTGGCGGTACCTTAACTCTGGATCATTGAACTCATCATAGACCTTGCCTTGGGCGTCTACTTTTGGCAGGGGCAAGGGCCTCAAAGCCTTGCTCAAAATGGTGAAATCTTTAACCATCACCGTTTTTTCACCTACCTGTGTTGTAAACAACTCTCCTTCTACGCCAATAAAGTCGCCAATGTCCAACAACTTTTTATAAACATCGTTATATTTTATTTTGTCTTCCCCTGGGCAGATTTCATCCCTGTTAAAATAGACCTGTATTTTACCTTGGCTGTCCTGTAATTCTGCAAAAGAGGCTTTCCCCTGTATCCTCCTGGACATCAGGCGGCCGGCGATAACAACTTTTTCACCTTCCTTATAGTCCTCTTTAATGCTTTTTGATGTAGCATCCACTGGATACAATGCCGCTGGATAAGGGTCGATGCCCATAGCCCTCAATTTGGCCAATTTTTCCCTTCTGATTACTTCTTGCTCCGAAAGTTGCATAAAATTTTGATTAAGGCTGCAAATATAGGTACTCTGAGTAAATCTATCAATTGATTAAATAGGTATTGTTTTAAGGAGGTTATGATTTCTTTGGTATTGTAACAAATTATAGAAATTATCGTCTTATTGGTAGATCAATCAAAAACAATCAAAAAATGAGTTTTTTAAGAGTGCTCTTGGCTATCTTATTTCCGCCATTATCTGTAATTGGGAAAGGCTGTGGTTCCATTTTTATTGTATTTCTTTTGACCCTTTGCGGATGGGTTCCAGGAGTTATTGCGGCACTGGTTATCCTGAATAACCCAAATAATTAGTTACTTTGCATGCATAGATTTAAAAGACCAGATTGTGGTTTTTATATTTTGTAGCAGATGACGTATGAATAAAAAAGTTCAACTAAGGGATTTAGGGTTCAAGGATTACAAAGAGACTTGGGATTATCAAGAGGAATTGTTCAAGGCTACCTTGGATATTAAAATTAAAAACAGGCGGGAAGACGCCCAACGGGATACTCCTAACCATTTTTTAATGGTAGAGCATCCCCATGTTTTTACACTTGGAAAAAGTGGGGATATGGAAAACCTATTGGTAGATAGATCACAATTGGCCAAGAAAGGTGCCGCTTTTTATAAAATAAACAGGGGAGGAGATATAACCTATCACGGTCCAGGACAAATTGTAGGGTACCCTATTTTGGATCTGGACAATTTCTTTACAGATATACACAAATACCTGAGGCTGTTGGAGGAAATGGTAATACTTACCATGGCAGAATACGGATTGAAGGGGGAACGATCAAAAGGGGAAACCGGGGTTTGGCTAGATGTGGGCACACCATTTGCCAGAAAAATCTGTGCTTTGGGTGTTCGTGCCAGTCGTTGGGTCACCATGCACGGTTTTGCGTTTAATGTGAATGCTGATTTAGATTATTTTGATTTGATGATTCCCTGCGGCATCAAGGGCAAGGCGGTCACCTCCTTGAATGTGGAGTTGGGCAGAAAAGAAGTTCCCATGGAAGAAGTAAGGAAAAAATTGATCACCCATTTTGAATCCTTATTTGGAGCTGAGTGCATTGAAATAAATGAGTAACTATAAGTTTTAATACCAATATTTTAATCTGAATATTGTGCAAGGACCAAACTGTTCATTAGATTTCCACCCTTGTCATAGGTTTCTTGTTTAATCATTCCCACCCCTTCAGACAACCATAACCTAGTTTGAAAGGTTTGCTTAATCATCTGTTTGGTCACTCTTTCACCATAAATCACATAACAATCAAATGTGCCTGCCGGAGTAGTGGTAGCTTCTTGTTTTTCCACGCTTCTATTGATCAAATCTACTTGAAAGTTCTTTTTTGTACCTCCCATATCCATTCTCATATTAACGTTGGCGTCATCTAGTTTTTTCCCAACCTTCAAGTCATTTGGAAGTATAATGTTGGATCCCGATATTTCCATTTTTTTACCTTGGTACTGTTTCATCATATCGCTGGTAATGATAGATTCGTAATCTATTTCCACTACGTTGTCAATGCAGTTGAAGTTATGATCTGAGGTAAGGAATTCCTTGCCCTTGATATCTTTGTAGGATATTTTTATCCATGCTTCCGTATCCATATCGTTATGGGTAACATTATGGACCTTATAATGAATGGAGCCTTCTTTGTTTCCATTCTTGCCATAATTGGCATATTTAAAATTGGCTCCTTCTTCCAAAGTGTAGTATTTACTGCAATTTTCTTGTGTATGGATTGGAAGGACAAAAGTGAGGAGCAAAAATAGCAATGTGATTTTCTTTATCATAGCGTAAATATTTAATATAGGTTGAAACTAAAATCAACTTAATTCCTAACGGTCACATTTCATTTTTCAAAAGCGGTAAGTATACTCTTGCCTATAAGGGCACCTTTTTTATTGTAAGTTTCTTGTTTCACCATGCCATAACCTTCTGAAAGCCATAGCTTATTGCTGCTCGTCATCTTTATGCCCATTTTAGCCTCACTGTCATAAGTGATCACATAACAATCAAAAGTGCCCGCGGGTGTGGTAATGGATTCGTTTCCCTCTACCTTTCTATTAAAAAAATTCATATTCATTTTCATATTAAGGGGAGGCATTTTTACGGTCATTAGTACATCGGCATCGGGTAGTGACTGCCCAACATTAAGATTATTTGGGTATAAAAGATCGGTACCGGTCATTTCTACTTCCATTTCTTCATATTGCCCCAGTAATTCCGGTGACATCATGGAGCTGAAATCGATGGTAATTCCATCATTGGTGCAAGTGATGCCATATTCTGAACTTGTAATCATTTTTCCTTTTTCATCGTGCATTTCGTAGAACATAGTGGCGGAATTTTCGCTAACTTCCTTAACTACATAATCCATAATACCAGAGACTTTATCCTTTTTGTCATATACCGTGATTTGAAATTTGGTGCCCTCATCCATAGGAAAATATTTGCTGCAATCCTGAGAAAGGACGACTGAGGTGCAACAAAAAAAGGCACAAATAAGGATTATTGTTTTCATAATTTAAACTTTTAGTTGATTTTAGAATTAGTATTACATTTTTATAAATTCAACCCTTCTATTCTGGGCCTTTCCTTCGGAGGTCGAATTATCCGCTACAGGATCGGCCTCACCCATTCCTTCGGTGGTCAACCTTGAAGCATCAATTCCATAAACTTGTACCAAGGCATTCTTGACTGCTTGAGCTCGATCCTTTGATAATTGAAGATTTGCCCCAGCATCCCCATCAGCATCGGTATGCCCAATTATATTTAACTTCATAGCACCCTCTTGCAATAAAACTTGTGAAATTTGACGAATGATGCCCAAGGATTGCGGTTGGATTAAGTCAGAACCAGTGTCAAAAAGAATTCCATTGGTCGATACTTTTCCAACTGAAATCAGTTGTCTTCTTAAATCCAACCCTCCTTCTGCCACTTTTAAATTGGTAATGAACAAACGCTCTTCACCATCTTTGAAGTTGTTCATGTGAAATTTTAAGGTAGTAAGAACAGCACCTTTAGGAACAATTCTTGGAATATCAATGTGTTTTTCTTCATTGACCCACAGCCTAAAACGTTGTTTGTTTACTGCAATGGAAACATGAGGTCGTTGTAATACTTCATCCCTAAGATCAGCTCTTACCACGCTATATATTTCTCGCTTGTTGTTGATGTGGTTGGACATCGTTATACCTATAGCTGCATATTGACAAAATGGCAACTGGGCATGAACAAAATTGGCCCCTTCCTTAAATTTATCATCATCGCTTAAATCTATACGCAAGGTTGCCGTTGATGATGTTTTATTGCTTAATCCCACAGCCATCACATCAAATTCTATGGTATATTCTTCTGGTAACTTTGGTACATCCGGAATGTTGTATATATTATAACCAGGAAGCAATTCCATCCATTTTTCAGGAGAATCATTCATGGTCACCACTTCACCACCCCCATTGGTATTCCACTTAGAGGGGAAATCGCCAATAAAATCTTTTGTGAAATCATCGTAGAATATGATTTGATCACCAGGCACATAATCAAATTTGCTGTAAACAGCAATGCTTCCCGGACCGGTGGTAACAGGTTCTCCTGATTGACCGTTGTTATTTGGACTACTACTTCCATTTCTCGTTTCTTGTCCTCCAATTATTGTCGGCATCGGTTCTTTTGCCGGACTTTTGCTTCCTGGTTCCAAAATGCTGTCCAACACTTCATCTGTCTTTTCTTGTGTTTCCCTTTCTACCCGTCGTTCTACAGTGCGCTCTGCAGCTTTTTCAGCCCTCTTTTTTAGTTTTTTAAGAATCTGGGAATGGGCATTGGTAGAAAATGCCGTCATCAGAAAGATGGTCATTATGACCTTGGCTATGTAGTTTGTTGTTTTCATTGTTCCTCATTCTTTATGGTCCGGACAATTTTTAAAGTTGTTGTTTACAGGTCGCTCTTAATTAAATGTAGGAAGAGCCCTAGATAGGGAGACTTGGGAAAATGAATCACTTTTGCCTTCGGAATATTTGCCAAGGCTATGTTTAAATGAAATACATATTGTTGTTAGGGTATATAAGTTACAAAAAAATCCCCAAAACTTTGGGGATTTTTGTATCGTTGGAAACGTAAATTGTAAAATTGGAATTTTGATGAGTGTTAGTATATCTTATAGACAATCAAAGAGTTATCCATGTCTTTGGCCACCACCTCCAATTTTTTATCACTGTCCATATCGCTTAGATCAAGAGTAGAGGTGCCAAATACCGGGAAGTTGGATATTGTTTGTCCTTGACTATCAAAAAGGTATATTTTCTGATTTTGTATATCAGAAACACTGACATACATTTTATCTCGGATAAAAAATATTTTAGGGCTGGAATAAACTCCAAGTTCCAATTCAATTTCCTTTTCTCCGATCTTGAGGATATTGTCATTCATTAGCACCATATGCCTGCTACTGGCATCCATGCCATGTCCTATTGCAAGGTTTAAATTGGTCTTGCCTATATTGCCTTTATCGTCAACCTGAAAAAGGACCCCATTTTTATTGGTGGCAGAAAATTTATCATTGTAAAGATGAACCCCATTGGCGGAAAAATCAATTTTTTCGGAGACCTTAATTCGCTCATCACCAACTCGGTTCAATATTTTTAGGGTGCCATCTGCTAATTGAAATACGAGGTAATCCTTATTTCCTATTCGGAAATGTTGGGGCGCGGTTATAATCGACTGCTCGGCTTTGTTGTATTTGAAACCTTTGACATCCTTCATTTTATTGTCGAACATAAAAACCTTTTGACCTTGGGTGATCACAAAACGATAGTCCTTTCTGCCGTCGTAATCAAAAATGGCCAGGGGATTTAGATTGCCATCTTGATAGGTTTTTTTGAACGGCGGCACCTCGTTACCATTTCTATCCAAGATCAAAAACTGATTATTGGTAGTAAAGGCCAACTGTAATCTACCATTCTTGTATATGTCCACTTGTTGAATATCACCTTGAACCTTGCCGCTAAGTGCTTTTTTCCATAGCACCTTGCCTTCATTGGAAATGAGGTATAGGTTGTTTTCACTATCCTGGACCACAATTTCTTTTTTATTGGTCCTATAGTCTGTTACAAACTGTGGGTTGGTAAGTAAAGGATGATCCAATTGAATTGTAAATAATGGGGAAGTGCTATTTGTTCTATCCTCCTTTTCAATTTTTTGAATTACGGTGTTAATATGGTAAAAATCATCATCGGCAACCAATTGCGAGGTAAATAAGTATTTGGAGAATGTATCTGGCTTAAAATCTTCAAAAAGGGTTTTGGAGAATTCCTCCTTTAAGAAATTGGAAATACCATCGGCATTGGAAATGAACAAAATATTGGATTCATCGGCCAAAACGTCAATTGCGGTGGAATAAAGATTGGTTTTATTGAAAGTGGTGCCATTTTTATAATTGCTGATTATGGTTTGCAACGTTTCTATTTCAGGAGAAAAAATAAAGGCGTTATCCAAAATGGTGCAATAATTTGCTTTGAATTTTTTCACCAGGGGATTAAAGTATTCATTTAAAAAATTGGCATCGTTCAATTCCAAAATCTCTGTGCCCTGATATACGCTGCTCCCCTTTTTTCGCTTTTCTAAAAATTTAATGATCTTTTCTGCTCCAAAGGTGTTGAGTATCACTGCCTTTTTTCCATTTAAATAAATGTTTCCAACTTCCTCAACTGTATTAAATAAGGTGTCCATTGGTATGGATCTGTCCAAATAACGTTGTTGGTTTTTTGCAAAAGTGCCATAATCATCAAAGGAATAGGAAATAATGGCTTCTGCAGTCAAAGGGGCGAATGATGGGATGGTATTGGTTCTTACCCCCGTATTTTTGAATAAGTTGGTAAAGTGCTTTAGGGAGTCATTCGCCATACTGATCCCAGTAAGGTTTAAGTGGTCCTGGGCAATATCAATATCCAAATTGATCCAATCCGAAAAATTGGAAATCCTATAGCTGGAATTTTCCTTTACTAAGGAGTTCGATAGGGCATTGCTGTTATTGGTATTCAGAAAAAGGGTGGCAGATTTCTTGGAATTGGATATTTGATACAGTTGTTTTAAATGCTGATTTGATGCTGGTTCCGTAGTATTTCTAATGCTGTTTTCCAATAATACCCGTGAAGAACTGATTACGGTAGTTTGGCCGATTGTGGTGCTAAAAAAGGAGGAGCCTTCAACCTCGTACTTGTTGATGCTGTTGTTTTCATAGGTAAGGGTCTCAACCGACTTGTTTTTTACACCATCCAAGTTGTAAAGCACTTCTTCAGTAGATACTATAAATAGATATTCAAAATTTTCCTTTCCCAATTCCGCGAATACCAAAAGACTTTCCGATGTTGGTTGCAGATATCCTATGTTTTTTACGGATTCAAATACATTTTTATAGAGGGTATTGGATTTAAAAAGGGATAAAAAACCATTGTTTTTCAATTCACTTTTTAGGCCGGGTAGATTATTGATCTTGATGACCAAGGAAGCATCTTTGGGAACAAAGTCTAGCAAGGAGGATGAGGTATTTTTCTTTTCGGTACAGCTAAAAAAGAGTAGTGCTATGATCAATAAAATCCTATAGTTCATATGGATGCTTTTCCGCAAATTTATAGTATTAAACTTCAAGTTTCAGTTGTTCGGGCAATTGTCTGAAACTTTTCCTATGGTATTTGGTAAGTCCATATTTTCTAATCGCTTCCCGGTGCTCTTTGGTGGGATATCCTTTGTTTTGGATCCAATTGTACATAGGGTATTCCTCGTGCAATTTTGCCATATAAGCATCACGGTATGTTTTTGCCAGAATAGAAGCGGCAGCGATACTCATATATTTGCTGTCCCCTTTAATGATACATTCATGGGAGATGTTTCTAAAAGGTTTAAATCTATTACCATCTACCATTATGTTTACGGGCATCTCTTTGAGATTTTCAATGGCCTTGTGCATTGCTAAAATAGAGGCATTCAAGATATTGATATCATCTATTTCTTTAGGCAATACATGGGCGACCCCAAAACTTAAGGCATCAAGCTCTAATATGGGCCTAAGTATATCCCGTCTCTTTTCGGTTACAATTTTAGAATCATTAAGATATTCATGATAAAAGTCTTCCGGTAATATGATGGCTGCCGCAGTTACAGGTCCTGCGAGACATCCGCGACCTGCTTCATCGGTACCTGCCTCACGTAATAAGCTATGAATGAGCATTATTTTTTCTTTATAATTTGTGAAAACGACAAAAATGTTCATTTGTTTTAGAAAAAGAATAAACAAAAAATGTTAATTTTATGAATATAATATCATTAAAAAGATATTATTGTGAATAATTCATAAATATCTATTGTTATTTAACATATAACGTCTTGATACTGTATTTACTTTTGGTTAATTGGTATTTAAGTGAGATTTTTGCTGCTGACTAATTCAAAAATACAATTAAATGAAATCAAAGTTAACTTGGATTTTAACATCTTTCATGGTGTTATGTATCAGTTTTTCCTTCGCGCAAGGAAAAACAATTTCAGGTAATGTGACAGACCAGGCTGGTTTGCCATTGCCTGGAGTATCCGTCGTGGTGGTTGGAACAACTACCGGAACTCAAACAGATTTTGACGGTAATTACATGATTAAAGCCAATTCCGGACAGGTATTGCGTTTTAGCTATGTGGGTCAAAAGACAACTGAAAAGTTGATTGGAGCTGCAAATGCAGTTAATGTTCAATTAGAAGATGATGCTCAGGCATTAGAAGAAGTGGTTGTGGTTGCATACGGTTTGCAATCCAAAAAGAAGTCCATTACAAGTGTTTCTACAATTAGTTCAGAAGCAATTGATAATCTTGTTGTGACAGATCCACAATCCATCTTGCAAGGTCAAGCAGCAGGTGTTCAGGTTGTAGGTAGTTCAGGGGTTCTTGGAGCTGCTCCGGAAGTTAGAATACGAGGTAATAGTTCTATTGGTACAGATTCAAGACCTTTATTTGTTATTGATGGAGTGCCACTTGGAGATGATTTTTTAACTGGAACCCAAGGTGGTGGACAGGGTCTAAATCCTTTGGCTAGTATTAACCCAAATGATATAGCAAATATTACTGTTTTGAAATCTGCTTCAGCTACCGCTCTATACGGTTCTCGAGGAGCTAACGGTGTTGTTTTAATAACAACTAAGACCGGTGGTACAGACGGAAAGGTGAAAGTTACTTTTGATGTAAACACTTCGTTTGCAAGAGTTACAGACACGCCTGATTTGTTAAACACAGAGGAATTTATACAAGTACGTGGACTTAATGGGACTAATGTTGTTAGTCAAGGAGCTGATATTGATTTTATTGACTTGGTACTTAGAGAGGCTGTTTCTACGTCTTACAATTTAGGTATTAGTGGTGGAAACAAACAAACCAGTTACTTTGTGGGTGTGACTTACGAAGATCAAGAGGGTATTTTGGTTGGGAATAACCTACAAAGAACAAGTTTTAGAAGTAATTTAAAAATAAATTTTTTTATATTTAATTTAAAAACTAAAGCAAACGACTGGTTAACGGTAGGCTTAAATTTTAATGGTTCTTTAAATAAATTTGATAGAACACCTTCAGAAAATGCTTTTGCTGCACCTTACACAATAGCCGGTTTGCAAAGACCTGATGTGCCTATTAGAGACGCAGATGGTAATTTTACAACTGCTGGTAACGTAGGTGGTGGTAACGTAGTTGCTCAGGAGCTATTAGAACTAAATTTATCTACACAAACCAGAATCATAGGTAATATGTTTGCCGAGATAGATCTTTCTTCTTTTGTAGGTGGTTTAAAGTTTAAATCAGATATAGGTATAGATAGAGTATCTGTTGAGGCGCAACAACGCGACATAGAAATACTTACTCCTGGAGGTTCTGCTTTTAATAGCATTGACCAACAAAATAGATTAATTGCTACCCAAACTTTATCGTTCGATAGAACGTTTGCAGATAAACATACAGTGAATGTAATTGGTGGTTTTGCTTATGAACAAAATGACAGACGCTCAATAGCTGTTGAAGGTACTGGATTCTTGTCTGATGCATTACTCAATGTAGACTCAGCATCTTTATTCCCTACCACAAGTTCTAACGGTACTGCTTCAAGGTTGGTTTCTCAATTTGCAAGAGGAACATATGATTTTGATAACGGTAAGTATGTTTTTGAAGGATCTTTCCGTAGAGATGGTTCTTCTAGATTCGGTGCCAATAATCAATATGGTACATTCTGGTCTGCTGCTTTAGGTTGGAACGTTTCTGATGAAAACTTTTTAAAAGATGTCTCTTGGATTCAAGATTTAAAATTAAATGCTAGTACAGGTACATCTGGTAATGACAGAATCGGAAACTTTGCATCTTTAGGGACGTTCTTCGTATCTCCTTATAATGGTAATTCTGGTTTAAGACCTACCACCCTACCAAATCCAGATTTACGTTGGGAAAAAACTACAGGTGTAGATGCAGGTATTTCAGCATCTTTCTTCAATAGAAGATTAAATTTAGGTGTAGAATACTACAAGAGAACTACAAATGATTTGATCCTTTTTGTTCCTCTTGATGGTACCTTTAATAACGGACTTAATGGAAGAAATGAAAATGTTGGGGAAGTTGAAAATAGTGGGTTTGATATAAACATAAGTTCTGTTAATGTTAATTCTGGCAAGTTTAAATGGACCACAAACTTGAATCTTGGATTTGTTCAAAACCAAGTTACTAGTTTGCCTGAAACTGCATCAGTTGATGAAGCAGGAAGAAAATTTGTGGCTTTGGGAGGAAGTTTTTCCGGACAAAGAGCTATTGAAGGTGAATCTATAAACTCATTTTATTTAATCCGTGCTGCAGGAGTTAATGCACAAACAGGTGATTTTGAATGGTTAGATGTAGATGGTAATCTTACCACAACTCCAACACAAGCAGATAGGGTAATTGCTGGTCAAGCAAATCCTGACTGGGTTGGTGGTCTAACAAACAATTTCACTTTCGGTAATTTCACGTTAAGTACGTTGTTTAATTTCTCTTATGGTAATGATATTTTCTTAAACACAAGAGTGTTTACAGAGAACGTTTTATCTGGTTTCAACAAGACTACCAGAACCTTAAGTCAATGGCAGAATCCTGGTGAAAATGCGCTGATTCCTTCGCCAAGTAGTACTACAATCAGAAATTACCAACAAGCTTCAACGAGTCAGTTGGAAGATGGAAGTTTTTTAAGACTAAAGAACGTTACACTTAATTATAACCTACCAAGGAAGTATTTTGATGAAGCTTTTATTAGCGCAGTAAGGATTTATGCTACTGCTACAAATTTAGCTACTTTTAAAGGACAAGGATTAGATGGTTATGACCCTGAAACCTCTAGAGGTGCAGACGGTAACGGAGCAATAGGTGAAGAGTTCTTTAACATACCTCAAGCTGCGACGGTAACATTAGGTTTAAATGTATCCTTTTAATCTCTAAAAGATGAATTTAATTATGAAAACAATTATGAAAAAAATAAATATAGTATTACTGTTTGCAGTGGCAGGATTATATTTTTCTTGCGATAGCAAGTTAGATGTATTACCTGAAGATAATATTGTGAATGAGTTGGCCTTTGCTGATGAGAGTTTAGCTCTGGGTGTTGTAGAAGGTATGTACAGTTCTGCTCAACAAGATGACGTACTTAATGGAACACTGCAATTAAGCGGGGAATGGTTGTCAGACAATGTTGACTTTGAGGGTACGTTTCCAACCTTTAATGAGATTAGGTTGTATACTATAATCCCAACAAATACATCAATATCTGCATTTTGGGATGATAATTATGAAACAATAGGTTCTGCGAATTTAGTTATAGATAATGTGCCGTTGGTAGACGTGCCTACATTTACAGCTGGTGAAAAAGCCCAAGCAATAGCAGAAGCTCGTTTTATGAGAGCATTGGTTTACTTAAATATGTCTTCATTTTTTGGACAGCCTTTACAGGTTGGAGCTGGTAGAGCAAATCTTTCTGTTCCTTTGGTATTAACTTCTGAATTAGGTGTAGAAGTTCCTAGAGCTACTTTAGGTGAAGTTCATGACCAAATTGAAGTTGATTTGCTTGCAGCAATATCAGATTTGGCTTCAGGCACAAGAGTAAAAGCGAGCCCTGGAGCTGCACGTGCTTTATTGGCTAGATTGTATTTGTATCAAGAAAGGTTTGCTGAGGCAGCCATGATGGCAGATCAAGTTATAAGCGATTCTTTCTATGCACTAGCATCAGACTACACGTTTTATGACGAAAGTGGTTCTACAGAACATGTTTTTACTTTAGTAAATAATGCAGACGATGGTCAAGATTCATTTCAAGGGTTTACAGGCTTAAGTAATCCAGTGCCAAATGGTAGAGGTGATGCTCCATTTACAGATAACCTGATCGCTGCATATCAAGAAGAAATCGGAGATTTAAGGTTCACAACACTACAACAAACCGGTAGTGATGCGAATGCGGTACAACGGATTTTTACAAGTAAATTCATTAATTTTCAAAACCTAGATGATGACGCTCCAGTAATACGAATTACTGAAATGTACTTAATTAGAGCTGAAGGTAACTTTAGAGCAAGTACTACTGTGGGAGCAACTCCTCTGGCTGACATTAATAGGTTGAGACAAAGAGCTGGTCTGTTAAATTTAGTCGCGCTTAATTTAAATCAAATTTTGAATGAACGTCGTAAAGAGCTTGCTTTTGAAGGTTTCAGAAGAATGGACTTGTTACGTAATAATTTAAGTTTGAGAAGGATTGGTATGCCAGATGTAAATTTATCTCAACCAGGTATGAATGGTACAATATATCCAATTCCTCAAGATGTTAGAGATTTGTCTCCTTTTATAGAGCAAAATCCTGGTTACTAAATACTAGTAATAGTATAAATACAATAAAAAAACCTCCGCAACAGCGGGGGTTTTTTTATTTTGAGTTAGAAGCAATGATAAAAGGACAATAAGGGTTTGGTGGTGCTTGTTGATCTTTAAAAAAATAAACCTTATGGTTTCTGTAGAGTTATGGGTCCATAAAATTCATCGACTAATACGGGGAAATAATTCTTAATATTTTTAACGTGTATTCTATGAAATTTGAATTTAACATTAATGTTATTCTCAATATAAACTCACAATTATTAAATTATTTACAAAAAATGCGGCTATGTTAACAATTGAGGATATGGTCTTAGGGATATTTTGGAAAATCACATTTTTAATATCATTTTCGCGAAAACTAATTCAAAAATCAATTAAATGAAATCAAAGTTAACTTGGATTTTAACATCTTTTATGGTGTTGTGTGTAAGTTTTTCCTTTGCGCAAGGAAAAACTATTTCAGGTAATGTGACGGCCCAAGACGGTTTTCCATTACCTGGTGTTTCGGTTGTTGTAGTTGGTACTACAACAGGTGTTCAAACAGATTTTGACGGTAACTACTCAATATCTGCCTCAGAAGGGCAGGTTTTAAGGTTTAGTTATATAGGTCAGAAGACAGTGAATCGAACAATTGGTTCTTCGATTGTTATGAATCTTCAAATGGAAGAAGATGCTCAAGCCCTTGAAGAAGTTATTGTTATAGGTTACGGCTCTAAGTCTAGAGAACTTTCTACATCTGCTATCTCAACGGTGTCTGCAGAAAGTATTGAGGCTTTTGTTCCTTCTACGAGTATTGATAATATTCTTCAAGGTCAAGCAGCAGGTGTTCAGGTAACAGCTGCCAATGGTAGGCCGGGAAGCACTGCTTTTGTTCAGATTAGGGGTGTGGGTTCTATTAATGCCAGTAGCACTCCCTTATATGTAGTGGATGGACAACCAGTAGGTCAGGATTTTATTAACAACATAAATCCAAACGATATTGGTTCGTTTTCTATTCTTAAAGATGCAGCAACGGTTTCTAAGTATGGATCACGTGGTGCAAATGGTGTTATATTGATTACGACTAAAACAGGTAAGCCTGGTGATGCTAAAATCACTTTTCGTTCTTCAGTTGGTTCAGGTTCTAGAATTCAGGATCCTTTTGATTTGATGAATGCTAGCCAAAAACTGGAATTGGAAAGACAATTTGCGGATTTGGGATTTAATGCAGCTCAAAGTTTGCCTGGCGCTTCTGCTAGCCCAGAACAACTTGCTATATTGCGGTCTTTGGATACCAATTGGGAAGAAGAGCTTCTTAGGAAATCTTATATTCAATCTAACTCATTGTCTATTTCTGGTGGTGAAGAAAAACTAACCTATTTCTTATCATTGGGATATGATAAAAATACTGGTATAGTTGATAACATAGATGGATTTGAAAGAGTTTCAGCTAGAGTTAATACTACTTACCAAGCAAAAGAATGGTTAAATATTGGTACTAATCTTTCTTTCGCAAGAAGTACAACGGATCTTCCAAGGGATAGAAACAATGTGCAGAACCCATTTAGAGCCATGTATGATTATCGTCCTTATGAGCCATTATTTCTAAGGGATGCACAAGGAGGTATCGTAAATGGAGCAGATGGAAATCCTGTATATAACCCTACTTCATCTGGATTCCCAATTGCCTTGGCATTACAGACAGAGCCGGAGGATAATAGAAACTTCCTTATGATTGGTAGTATGTTTGCCGATATAAAATTATCTGACAAATTTTCTAACAGATTTTCTGTAGGGGCAACAAGCAACAGGTTTAATAGAACTAATAGGTCTATTGCAGGTGGTGTTCTACAAGCCTTTGTTGGGGATGCTAATTTTCCTGGTTCACAAACAGATAACTACGCTCAATCATTTGAATATAATGTGAACAATTTATTTAATTATGCAGATACTTTTAACGGTGTTCATAATTTTGGAGCTACTTTCCTTTTAGAATATAACGAAAATATCTATACAGATTTATTTGCTACAAGTAGAGGTTTTCCAACCCCGGATCTAGCTTATCAAGATGTAGCTGCCGAAGCAACTAGTGCAGGTAGTGAAGAAAGAAGAAGGATATTATTCTCGCAAGGGTTGTTTTTGGATTATGATTATGATGGAAAATATATCTTATCCGGTTCTATTAGAAGGGATGGGTCATCTAGATTTGGTCCAGATAATAAATACGGATATTTCTATAGTGGAAGTGGAGCATGGAACATTGCGAAAGAATCTTTCATGGATAATTCTGTGTTCAACAATCTAAAACTTAGAGCATCCTACGGTACTTCAGGTAACCAGAATATAGGTAATTTCGAGTACTTAAACTTATTGAACTTTAATACATACAATGGTTTAACAACGGCAATCCCTGTTGGGGTAGGTAACCCACAAATACAATGGGAATCGCAAGCTACATTGGATGTTGGGGTTGAATTTGGGTTATTTAATAATAGAGTTAACGGTGTTGTGGATTACTTTAAGAAAAATTCCAAAGACCTTTTATTGAACAGGCCAATTTCACAAACAGTTGGAGATGAAGATAATTCAATTTTAGCTAATATAGGGGAAATTGAAAACAGCGGTATTGAAGTCTCTTTAAATGCTGATGTTGTTAGGAGTATGAATTTTACATGGTCCATTGGAGGTAATGCAACTTTTCTTGATAACAAAGTGGTTTCTTTGGTCGATGGCGAGGACATTATTAACGGTAATACCATACTAAGGGTAGGTGAAGAAATTAATTCATTTTACCTAGTTGAATATGCTGGTGTAAATCCTGCAAATGGAGCTCCGCTTTATTTGGATACAGATGGTAATGTTACAGGGGAATATAGTGATAGCTTTCAGACTTTGTTGGAGGGGAAATCACCGGTTGCTGATTTTGAAGGAGGTTTTTATAGTTCTCTTAAATATAAAGGTTTTGGTTTAAGAGCTGATTTTATATACAAATCAGGTAACTATATAATAAATAATCAAAGGGAAGCTGGAATTGCAATTGGAAATATTGATGGCAATCAACGAGTGGAAGCATTTAATTATTGGAAGCAACCAGGAGATGTGGATGTACTTCCAAGTCCACTATTTCAGGCAACTGCGGATCAAACTTCAACTAGATTCTTGGAGAAAGGGGATTATGTTAGGTTAAGAACATTGACCTTGGATTACAATCTACCGAATGAATTTTTAAAGGATTTTGGTATCAATTCACTACGTATTTTTGCTTCTGGACAGAATTTATTGACATTTACCAAGTATAATGGAGATCCAGAAATTGGTCTTGGTTCTGCCGAAACTGCTCAACAGGGGGATGCTGGTTTTGTACCGGGAGAATTTTCATTATTTAGTTACCCACAAACAAAGTCGTATACTTTTGGTATCGAAGTAGGATTTTAAATTTATATAAAAAATATACATATGAAAAAATATATAAAACTACTTTCATTTTCATTCATGTTGCTTGCTTTTGTAGCGTGTGACGATGAAATAAATGAATTACAGCCTTTTACACAAGGTAATCCAGAGACATTTTTTAACAGTGTGCAAACATTCCAATATGGGGTGGATGGAGTTTATAGTCAGTTATGGAATTATTACGCTAGTTCTGGTTCTGGACTTCAAGGTATGCCTGATATTTTATCGGATAACGTAATCTTGGTTCAGACAGGTAGAAGATCTAATGAAGATTATTTCGACTACAGATATGTTCCTAATTCAGCAGGTGCTGTACCATTATATTGGAGTGAAGCCTATGAAGCGGTTAATGCAGCTAACTTGGTGATAGGGCAGATAGACAATCTTCCTGATGGCCCTGATAAGAATAATATATTGGGACAGGCTTTAGCAGCAAGAGCTTATGCTCATTTTGACCTAGCTCGTATTTATGCAAAAATACCAACGCAAAGTACAGATGCTAATGCATCTCTAGGTATTGTTTATTTAAAGGTTGAGGATGGAGATACTGGTGATCCTTTTGCGACGCCATCTCGTGAGACAGTAGCAAGCAATTACGCAGAAATTATTGGTGATTTGGAAAGGGCTGCTGGCCTAATCGGAGTTAGCAATGGTGAAGGAAGACTCAATTCAAATGCTGTTAACGGTATTTTATCTAGGGTATATCTTTATAATGGTGATTATCAAAAAGCGATTGATGCTGCAAACAATGTGACAACGGCACTTGCTAGTGCAGCTGATCTAACAGATGTATATACCGACGCCTCAAGCGCAGGTATTGTTTTTGAATTGTCTGTTAATACTACCTCTGAATCCAACTTTAGTAATGTGGGCGTATTATATAGCCAGTCCAATAGCTCTGCTACAATTTCAGAGTATGCAATTGACCTTGAATTCTTCAATAATATTGATGCTAATGACTTAAGGAGAAATGTATTGCAATTTGTTGGTACAAATCAAGGAAATGATTATAACGCTGTAAAAAAGTTCTTAGGTGAAGCTGGCCAAGTAAATGGACGAGTTGACATTAAGGTTATGCGTAAGGCAGAGGTTCTATTAAATAAAGCTGAAGCTCAGTTTGAATTGAGTCAAACAGCACAAGCGTTGTTAACACTTAATGAATTACGTGATGAACGATTTACTAGTTATGTAGGTGGCGAAGTTGGACAGGCTCTTGAAGCTGCTATTCAATTCAACAGAAGAGTTGAATTGGCTTTTGAAGGTCATAGATTTTTTGATCTAAAAAGACGTGGAGAAGCAGTTTCCAGATCTAATAATGGTGATATTATTGATGGTTCAGGAACTGCACCAGAGATATTAACACTACCAGCTGGAGACAATAGATTTCAGTTGCCTATACCGCTTGCTGAGATTAACGCTAATTCTAACTTGAGTCAGAATCCTGGCTATTAATAAAACACCTAGATATGAAAAAATATATTTCAATTATTATGTTACTACTAGTTTTTGTTTCCTGTGAGGAAGAAGTAGTGATATTTGATGATGTCAATGGACAAACAGCTTTGTCGTTCTCTACAACCGGTTATAATGTTACCGTGCCAGAGGAAGGATCATCTTTAGAAATACCTGTAAATGTTACTACTGTATCGGATGCAGATAGGTCATTTAATGTTACCATTGATGATTCATCTGTAGGTGGGAGTGAAAATTACTCGATAGGACAGGTAACAATACCTGCCGGTGCTTACACTGGAATGTTAGGTGTTACAATTAATTTTGATTCACTTGTTGATGGTGAGGTCTATAAATTAGTCTTGAATCTTGCTTCTCCAGAAGGTGGGGTGGTTTATGATGAAACAGTGAGCATAGAGTATTTTAAAGAAATCGTATGTAATGATTTCGTTGTAACTGTTGTTACCGATACTTATGGTTCTGAAACTACTTGGGAAATTACTGATGCTTCGGCAACTGTGGTTGCTTCTGGTGGGCCTTATGCCAATGTTTCTGGTGGTGGCACTTACACTTCTGATGTGTTTTTAGAGGATGGATGTTATACTTTTACAATTTTCGACGCTTATGGTGATGGTCAAAGTGATGGGACAATTACAGGTAATTTTTCGCTTGAATGTTCTATACTAAAGGTTGCTAATGGCGGAGGTTCTTTTGGAACTTCACAGGCTACTGATTTCTGTGTTAATCCATAGTAAATAGAGGAACCGTAATATTTTTATTAAAGTTGGGCTAAAATTTATTTTAGCCCAACTTTTTTTATTTATTGTCTATTTTATTATCGTTTGCAATCTTGATAATTTTATCTTATTTATAAGTTTAATACCTATCTGTAGTTGTATTATGAATGTTATCAGTTTGTTGCGGATGATAAGTTGTTGGAGGGATATCAGCTATTGATGAGATATAAATTGAAGCATGGGCAGTAGGGTATTTTGTTTGGCAATTCTATAGTTTAAAGAATATGTCATGGATAAACGCTTACAATAATATCCAAACTAATATTTATCTTGTTCAGAAGATCAGATAAATGGGTTTGTGAATTCTAATTATTAATTTCAAGGGGAATGTGTTCTTGCTTTATTTAGAAGACACGCTTAAAAGGAAGGCTATTTGGATTTCATATAAAAAAGTAATTGTCTATTGACCAATACTGAAATTTAGAATTTTTAGGGACAATCATTAAACTTTATGCAGTGAAAATAAAACCCCAATATTGTTCTTCATCAAAAAAGAAAAATATTGGGGTTTTAATAGAAAAAATTTATAATGTATTGTAATAATTCAACAATAGGACAACGTCATCTACGTTTCTTAAGTTTAACTTATTCTCCTTAATAAAGATATTGGCATCTTCCTTGTGCTTCTTTAGATTTTTGAAAATGGATCTTTTAGTAAGCTTTGTTTTTTTTGCGTTTTCTTCGCCTTTTTTGATATAGTATGAATTATTTTCTATGTATTTAGGCGCCCTATATCTATCGTAACCAGTTTCCGGTTCTTTGCCTTGCTTTAGAATGATTTCCGGTTTAAATAATAGGACCAATTCGCCTTCGTTAAGAGGATTGAAATACCCGGTTTTTTTTAGATTTTGATTATCTAAATAGGTCAACAGTGCATATGTTCTGTCATCTATCTTAGCTGACATGTATGATCGTTTTAAAAGTACATTAAATGTTTCATCTGGTTGTAGTATCTGTATTTCGTTTCGGTAGGCGTTGTATCTTAGTTTGTTTTTCAATTTCAATTCCTCATTAATATAGATCTCTCCATTTTTAAAGTCTTCAAAAATTAATTGAGAACCTTCAGCCGGGACATCCTTATATTGCCCACTAACGGTTTGAAAGGATATTGGACTTCCTTCGGGGGTAGTAGTGCTTATTTGTGCATTTGATATAATTGGGTAAAGAAGTATTAAGAAAATAAAATTTGATTTGAAAAAATTCATATTGAACATTATGATTTTGAAATTAAATATTAATTGATTTTAAATTGAAAAATTTCTGAAGTCGAACTATTGCTGTTGGAGTCTGTGGTGATTACGCTCCAATAATACGTGTTGTTAGAGACTACGGTGGCTTGTATAGTTTGTTCAGTGGTAGTACCTAATAGTGTAGATGGTGATTCGCTGTTGTCAAAGAGTACTTCATAGCCAATAATGTCATCATCAATATCGCTTCCGATCCATTCTAAGCTAACCATAATAGTATTAGTGGATAGATTTGCCCCTCTTTTAGGATTCACGGCTTCGGCAGGGAAAGGTGCGTAATTTTCTATCCCTTGACCTTGATTATAAAATTTCCAAATTGTGCTATTTGCGGTCACATTAGTTCCACTTGCTTTGGAAACTACGAACCATTCATAGGGTACTCCCCGTTCTAAGGTGATACGAATGGAGTTGGAGTTGGAGTTGGTTTTAGAAGTGTTGTTATTATTCAGGTTCTTTAAATTGACCTCGTAACTATCCGTATTTTCAGAGTTGTTCCACTGAAAGTTTACAATGCTTTGACTTTCGTTCTGTACATCACCTTCTGTACATTCCTTATTGTTTTCAGGAAATATCAACGTGGTCTGCAATGGGGAGGCCACAGGATTGGGATCTGGGGTAATGGGTGCTTCACCACCAGAATCACTACCTCCACAGGACACAATAGTCATACACAAAAGGAAATAAATGCTCTTTAAATTGCTCATTTTCTTATAATTTTATAAGTGGTTAACTTTTCGCCTGATTTAATGTTAAGGATGTAGATTCCCTTTGCCAGTCCATCCACGTTTATTTGTAAGACTCCATTGTCAACCCTGTGTTCTTTGCCATAAACCTTGTATCCATTTATACTAAATAGTGCCACCTTAATTTTTTTAGTAGTACTATTACCCAATTGAATGTTTAAATTTCCTTCTGCAATAGGGTTCGGATAAATGATCAGTTCGTTGTTCAAAACAATAAGCTCCTCAAAACTTCCTTGACAGTCAAGATCCGTTGTGACGCTAATTTTATTTTTAATTTCTGTGAGGGGTACGGTTATCTCGCTTTGTGAGGTAGTGAAAATGTCACTGTTTACCTTGATAGTATATAGTTTACCCCCAGAAAGTTTTAAGGTCGCCTCTTTGCCCAAGCTGTTTACTTTGGAGGAAACGGAGAGTGCTTCCGGTTCTGAAATCGTTACCCCTAAACAATTTTGGTAGTCGGGCTGACTTTCAATGGTTATACATACCGTATAATTACCGGCTATAAGATCTTCAAAGGTAGTTCCTGTGGTAAAGGTCTGGTTGATGTTAGTTGGGCCAGTAAGTGTTGCCGTGTAGTTGTAAATGGCTAATGGGTCAATAATAATTGACCCATTATTACTTGAAATACAAGACTCCGCAGTTGTCAATACAGTAAAATTCGTGGTGGGCAATGAGAATATCTCACAACCGTTGACATCAATTACGGCATTCTCAACTGTTCCATCACAGAGGTCGGAGGAATTGGGTACGCCATCATTGTCTGAATCAGTATCACAAACATCACCTATACCATCATTGTCAGTATCCATCTGGTCTGCATTTGCTATGAGAGGACAATTATCATCTACATCATTTATCCCATCATTGTCGTCATCCATATCGCAAGCATCTCCGATACCATCACTATCAGTATCCAGTTGATTGGCGTTGCCGGTTAAAGGACAATTGTCCAAAACATCGGTAATACCATCATTATCGTCATCATCATCGTCCTGAAAGCCTTCAATAACAAAATCGTCAATGACCACACCTTCCTGGTTTACCCCTGCATCTGCATGAAAAATAATTCTGAAAATAATATTGGATTCATTGGTGAGATCGGTTTCTCCAAGTGCGGCATTTGCTAAAAAGTCATAAGAATATTCCTTAAGCTCAGAATCAGTGCCCGTCCATTGTGCACCTGGACAGTTTTGGCAATCGTCCTCTTCTCCAGATTCCGCATTGGTTCTGCTACTGTTATACCAATTGGGGGTGCTGTTGACATTTCCAAGAACGTCCCATGTTTTTCCATTATCCATAGAATATTGAACATAAACTATATCAAAATTAACTTCAAGGTCATAGGCCATTTTGAATTTGAGTACTGGGGCCAAGATGGATGAGAACTCATAGCATTTACTCAAGATGACACCTTTTACATTGTCTGGGTGGTTGCCATTTAAAATTGTTGCGTACACTTGATTACCCGAAGCCGCCTCGTTAAGCAAGGTGCCAGTAGGGATGCCCTTTTCCCAAACACTGCCATCAGCTCCATCATTATATGCAATTAAAAAGTCGTCTTCAGTGTCGAAAGTATTAACAGCATCACCAACTCCAAAATTATTAACAAAGAAACTACTGGACATTTGGTTGTTGTCAGAGAATGAGTCATCCGTTATAGTAACATTTGCAGTTAAAATATTTTCGCCTATTCCAGTAATGTTCAACGAAGGTAAAGGGATAGTGCCTGTTTCCCCGAAGTTTAAAGTAATGGGATGGGTTAAATTCAGTGGAGCCCCACTATTTAGGTAGTAGCTAACTTGTACTTCATTTATTGGATTACTACCCTTGTTCTCAATTGTAATTGATGGCATTATTTCACCGCAAAGGACAATATCTTCTTCGGGCACCAATGAGACAATCCTTACATCGTTCACGGGAACCTCTATGGGGATAGGAGACTGCCAAATACCTCTACCGTATGTGGCTGCTGTAATCATTTCGTTATCCAAGCTTATTTCCAAGTCTCCAACAGCGGTATTTGGAAAACCTGTGAAGTAATCTTCCCATTCCGTTAAGGTGTCATCTAGCCTATACACACCTAAACTTGTCCCTACATATATAGGGTTATCTGTGTTTCTGCCTTGGTGAATTATAGAAAAGAAAGCTTGGTCTTCTGGTAAATTGAAAGTAATATCTTCTATAGTCGCCTGATTCGTATTAATGGTTAATTTGAATACTCCCCTATCAACTGGTTGATCTATTTGACTTGTTCCAATTCTATTGGAGGTAACTACATAAAGGATATTATTATCTGTTCGGTTAATTGCGAAGTCTGCTATATCAGAGTCAAATCCCTTTATTGGAGTAAAGGTCAAGCCCCCATTAGCGCTTTTGTAGATGAAATTGCTTTCAGCAACATAGATCAAATTAGGATTAGATGTGCTTAACTCAATATCATCTATATTAGTTGTCCCAATATTGGATGATATTTTTTCCCAAGCATTTCCAACTAATTTATAGAGGGCTTCAAAACCGGAATAGACATCGCCATTGGAATTAATTGCTAAAGGGGTTATCCAATTCCCCTGGATATTATTGCCTTGCGAATCTTTGGGTGGGCCTACAAATCCAATGGACTGCCCTGAATCTGTTGAAATATTTAAAGACCCCCCATATTGTGTGAACCCATAAAGCAAGTTCTGATTCGTAGGGTCAATTACATTATCCATGCCATCCCCTCCATGATAAGTATTCCAATTGCCATTATTTAATACTTGTCCACCGTTATCTTGTAGACCGCCAATTACTTTGGCAGTATTTCCTTCAGCTACAGAAATTCTATAAAATTGACTTATTGAAATACCTGCAGTATAATCTATAAATGATTCGCCAGCGTTGCCAGAAACATATATTCCTCCATCGCTTCCACAGTATAATTTTCCATTAAAAATTTTAAGGGTATGTATATCGGCATGTGAATAGGATTCATTGTTCTGGAACCATGAATTAAGTTGCTGAAATGAATTTCCTCCATTAGTACTCTTCCAAATATTTAAACAGCCTGTATAGAGTACGTTTTCATCGGTTGGAGATACTTCTAGTGCTAAATCGAACCAAGCTTGGCTAGATTCCATAATATTAGTACTATTCGACTTCTTTGTAAAAGTTGTTCCAGAATCTGTTGATTTAAAAATACCCTGAAAAGAAAAACCGTTTGCACCCGTATTGGCACTTAATACATATACTACATTAGAATTCGCGGGAGATACTCCTAAAACCATTCTTCCGGAACTTGAAGGCAAATTATCTGTAATAGAGGTAAAGGTTTCACCGCCGTCAATTGATTTGTAAAATTGATTTATTGAAACTGCGTATATGGTATTGCTATCTGAAGGCTTTAATTTAAAGTCTTTAATGTTTCCTGTCCTTTTATTGCTCCAAGTCAACCCTGCATTGGTTGATTTGTATAATCCCTGATTGGTGCCTACCCATATAATTTGTGAATTAGTTGGGTCTATGGTGATTTCATTCATCAGCCAACCAATTGTCGTGTTGTTGGGATTAAGTCCAGTTTCATTCCAAGTAATTCCCCCATCCAAAGACTTGAATACTCCTATGCTGTAGGAGTCTGCTGCATCATCATCGCCTGTAGCGATATAGATTGTATTGGAATTATTGGGGTCAATGGCGATCCCAGATACTCCGATTTGCGGAAAAGCATCGAAAAGACTGGTCCAGGAAGTACCTGCATCAATAGATTTCCAAATACCACCTGCAGGAGCTCCAACATACCAGATATTTGGATTATTTGGGTCTACTGCTACCGCATTGACCCTTCCTTGCCCTGGAAGTCTCCCTGCAAAAGCTGAACTATTTGCCGGGCCAAGTGAATTCCAATTGCTTGTAGCGTTGCTTTTTGCAGTGCTGTTACTTTTGTTTTTCCATGTATCCCAGAGTTGTTTTGAGCTTGGCAGATAGCCTTGACTATCAGCAAAGTTTCTCCAATAATTTTCCCATCGCATATAAGGTTTATATCCAGAACCTTTTGTATTGGGATCTTTGTCCAGCCAGTAATTGTGGAAAGCTTCCGATATTTCGTACAGGGAATATTGTTGGGAATTATTTTTTGAAGTATTTGCGGGGTCCTTTTTTATGTTTTCCATCCATGGAGCACCCTCATTAAATTGTCCATAGGAATATGTGCTAATTACTAGGAATAGCAGCAATAATTTTCTTAACATTTAAATTTTTTTGTAAAAATTATTTAAAAATATAATCTATTCAAATTTAATTGTTAAAAAATCAACAAAATAATTTATTGTGTGTAAAGGACAAATTTTAGTTAACCTAATTTTTCACATTTCTTTAGAAACAAAAAAATTACCTTTGTTCAACTAATTTTTTGGAATGAGATATTTAGTGGTACTTCTTTTTGTATGTAATTCAGGTTTATTTTATGGCCAAGACAAGCCGCCTCTAAAGGCGGGTGATACCACTGCCTCATTTGCCCCAAAAAAATTTAAATCCCTTCCTAAAGGCAAGGAAGAACCCGTATTTACAATAAAGGACTACAAGATTATCTCCTATGCCAGGGATACCACGTATCTGGACACCACAATTTCTATACAAAAGGAGTATAAGTATAATTTTCTCCGTAAAGACGACTTTGAGCTCATGCCCTTTTCCAATATAGGGCAATCATATAATAGTCTAGGGGTGACTGTAAAACAGAATTTATTGTATCCGTCCCTTGGAGCAAGGGCCAAACATTTTAACTATATGGAAGTGCAGGATATCAATTATTATAGGGTACCCACGCCTATGACTGAATTGATGTTCAAGACTACTCTGGAACAAGGGCAGTTATTAGATGCCCTGTTGACCTTTAATATGAACCCCCGCCTAAATATCTCTTTGGCATATAAGGGTTTTAGGTCTTTGGGAAAGTATCAGTTCAGTGAGGCCCAATCTGGCAATTTTAGAACCACCGCTACCTATGAAACCAAAAGTGGTAGGTATCGACTCCGATCCCATATAGCGGCACAGGATATTTTGTCCGAGGAAAATGGAGGGCTGTCCAATAAGGAATTGCAATTTGAATCTGGTGATCCCGAATTTATTGATCGATCAAGGTTAGACGTCAATTTTACCAATGCTAACAATAAAGTTTTAGGGAAAAGATACTTTTTTGAACAGGAGTATGATCTGTTTAAAAAGAGTAGGGACACGTCCAAGTCCAAATCGAATTACCTGACCCTTGGGCACCAGTTCAATTATGAGACCAAATATTATGAATTTCGGCAAACGGTACAGAATCCTTATTTTGGAGAGGCCTTTGTTAACACAATAAAGGACAAGGCGAATCTAAAGACCATGTATAACCAAGGATACGTGGAGTTGGGCAATAGGACCTTTGGGATATTAAAGGGCAATGTTGCGTTATACAACTACAATTATTTTTTTGACAGCAAACTGATCACCGCAACTGGGGAGGAGATATCCAACCAATTAAAAGGGGAGGAGATAACCGTTGGGGCGCATTATGAGAAAACAATAGGTGGTTTTAAATTGAATGGGGGTATAGATTACGGTGTAACTGGGGAATTGACCGGTAATATCATCAATGCCGCTGCGAGCTACCGGCTTAAATCTGGTGCAAAAGCAACATTTGCGATAAACGCTTCAAGTAAAATGCCGAATTTTAATTACCTGTTATATCAAAGTGATTATATAAACTACAATTGGCAGAACAATCTGGTTTTTGATAAGGAGCGGGTCAACGGCCTAATGTTCGGGTTGGACTCCAAATTATTGGGCAGTCTCTCAGCAGAATATAATATCATTGACAATTACACCTATTTTACGTCAACCGCCACCCAGGAACAGATAGATGCTGGGGAAGAGAATGCTGCCGTTCGTCCCTTTCAAGAGGGCAGTAGTGTCAGTTATCTAAAGATTAAATACAACAAGGAGTTTAAGTTGGGATATTTTGCCTTGAACAATACTGTAATGTACCAACAGGTAGATCAAACCAATGAAGTACTTAATGTGCCCCAATTGGTGACCAGGAATACCCTCTACTTTTCAAAAGATATATTTGAAGGGGCCATGCATCTACAGACGGGTATTACCTTTAAATATTTTACGGCCTATAATATGGATGCTTACAACGCTTTGCTCGGGGAGTTCTATATTCAGAACCGGGAAGAATTGGGGGGCTATCCTTTAATGGACTTCTTTATAAATGCCAAGGTAAAGCAGACTAGGCTCTATTTAAAGGCGGAACATTTTAATTCCTCTTTCTCGGACTTTAATTTTTACTCGGCCCCGAACTACCCATACAGGGATTTTGTGATCCGTTTCGGCCTGGTTTGGAATTTCTTCTCCTAATTAAAAGGGGGGCTTCTGCTGGGAAATGGCAGAAACAGGCTTTCGCTACTCGCTTTTGCCTATATATTAGGAACGTTTTTGAGAGATGTAACCCTCCAATCTGCCGATTTTAGTCAGAATACCCAAATAGTTGTGGTGTGGGCAAAGAGCTCAAACATGGAGCTCAATCCTTGCCCCAAGAAAAATATCCAGGTATTTCCATTCATAAATCCTTGTAATCCAGTGTGCTCGGAGGGGGCTGTAAAAAAGTCAAAAAAAAGGTTAAAAAAAGTGTTGTTGAATTGTGGAAAGGTTGTAGGTTTGCAGCCCGAAACAGCGCAAGCGGTTGAGGGGAAATCGGTCTTAGGGCCGTGTTCATTGAAGGTTCTGGAGCAGCGGAGAGGGAAGGAAAAAAGTTTTTCATTTT
>JBLGAT010000020.1:0-40002 GCA_047612485.1 Psychroserpens sp. | reverse complement strand
TACGGGCTTTTGATGGAATTTAGTAAACTCCCAGCGGAGAAAGAGGGATTCGAACCCCCGGAGGTGTGACCCTCAACAGTTTTCAAGACTGCCGCATTCGACCACTCTGCCATTTCTCCAGAATATCTTAGCGGGTGCAAATATAGCAACCTTTTTTTGTAATCCCTAAATATTTTTTGTGATTTTTTCAGGCGTAAATGTTTGCCTCTTTGTCATATCAGAAATAAGTACCATATGGCATATCTTAGCATTATCCCTTTGTATATTTGTATCTGTGCAGTGCTTTTTATTAAATATTCATAGTAGAATGTAGAAGATAGGAATAATTTTGTCAGCTGCGTTCAATCCTAAAGAATCATGCAAAAATCAGTGCCAAGAAATGTAATGTGTTGAAAATGATTTTTCAACTTAATTAATTTTGGAATATCGCTTTAATAGGCAGCAAACATGAAGGACAGTATAAAAAATTTGGAATGGCGTTATGCCGTAAAAAAATTCGATTCAGAAAGAACACTTTCGAATGATAAAATTGAAAGGTTAAAAAAAGCATTCAACTTAACGGCAACCTCTTATGGATTGCAGCCCATACGTATGGTGGTGCTTCAGAATAAGGAGCTGCAAGAAAAGTTGGTAGCCAGTTCCTATGGACAGCAACAGGTCTCCCAAGCTTCCCATGTACTGATCATTTGCATTGAGCGTGTAGTTGATAAGGATTTTATTGTGGAATACTTTAATCGAGTGAAAAATATTAGGAATACCAGTGAAAGTATCATTAACCCCTTTGAAGACGCCCTTGTCAATTCATTTTCAAAAAAGGACATCAAAGAAGTTAAGGATTGGGCAACCAATCAGGCATATCTGGCATTGGGCAATTTATTGACCGTATGCGCATTTGAAGAAATTGATTCCTGTCCCATGGAGGGGTTTGTACCTTCTGCCTATGATGAATTATTGGAATTGGACCAATTTGGACTTTCATCCGTTTTGGTGCTGCCCGTTGGATATAGGGCAGAGGATGACATGTTTGCCGAATTAAAGAAAGTAAGACGGTCCTTAAATGATACTATCATTGATATCACCTAAATTTTTAGGTGCCATATCTATATATACCCTTATTTAATTGAACTAATTTTTTACTATTTATATAATATGCCAGGATTCGAATTTTTTGGAGATAAGGAAAGAGACCAAGTTAATGATGTCCTCAATTCCGGGGTTTTAATGCGATATGGTTTCGATGGCAAAAGAAATGGCCATTGGAAAGCAAAGGAGTTGGAGCATGCCCTTGCCAAAAGAATGAAAGTGAACCACGCCCAATTGGTCAGCAGTGGTACAGCTGCACTAACAGTGGCAATGGCGAGTGCTGGGGTAGGAGCAGGGGATGAAGTGATCATGCCCACCTTTACCTTTGTAGCGAGCTTTGAAGCGGTCTTGGCATTGGGAGCGGTTCCCATCTTGGTGGATATTGATGACACCCTGACCTTAGAACCCAGAGCGGTGGAAAATGCAATTACAAGTAGGACAAAAGTAATCATGCCCGTGCATATGTGCGGCTCTATGGCTAATTTAAGGGCCCTTAGGGAATTATGTGACAAGAATGACCTGTTGTTATTGGAAGATGCCTGTCAGGCTATTGGAGGCACCTACGAAGGGAAGCCATTGGGCAGTTATGGGGATTTGGGTTGCTTTTCTTTTGATTATGTAAAGACCATAACCTGTGGGGAAGGCGGCGCCCTCATCACTAACGATGAAACGTATTATAAGAATGCCGACCACTATTCTGATCATGGCCATGACCATGTGGGAAATGATAGAGGAGCAGAGGACCATCCTTTTTTAGGGTATAACTATCGTATATCTGAGCTACACGCTGCCGTTGGCTTGGCACAGTTGAAGAAGCTCGATACTTTTTTGGGGATACAGGAAAAAAATTACAAAACCCTTAAAAAGGCATTAAGCACTATTCCTGAAATTTCCTTTAGGAGAGTACCTGAAAATGGCGTAGAAAATTATTCTTTTATCAGTTTCTTTCTTCCCACCGAAGATCAGGCAAGAAAGACACATGCCTCCTTGGCAAAAGCGGGGGTGGATGCTTGTTTTTATTGGTATGACAACAATTGGCACTACCACCGTAAATGGGCACACTTAAAGCATTTAAAAACACTGGGTTACCTTCCTTCCAAAGTCTATGACCAGCTTCCCAATTACGATAAGGCCGATTTTTCAAAATCGGACCATTGGATGGGGAGAACAATCTCCTGTCTGATCAAATTAGGCTGGACCAAAGACGAGGTAAGACAACGTGCAGAGACCATGGCAAAAACCATTCGTGAAAATATTTGATTGAATTTTATTTAAGAATAGTAATAGTAGTTAGTAACCTACGTATTCCTCAATGGTCAGGCCATAACCTACGATCCCCACTCTCTTGGTCTGGGCCGAATTGGTCATTAATCTGATCTTGGCTATGTTCAGGTCGTGCAATATCTGGGCCCCAACACCAAAATCTTTGGCATCCATATCTATTTTGGGCGCTTTCAAGATCCCTTTCCTTTGAAGTTCTTTCAATTCTGAAAGTCGGCCCAAAAGGTTCAGGGATTGTGACTCTTGATTGATAAAGACAAATGCCCCTCTGCCTTCCTCATTGATGGCCTTGAACATATCTTCCAATTTCTTATCGGGATTATTGGTCAATGTTCCCAAAATATCATTGTTGACCAAGGTAGAATTGATTCTGGTAAGGACCTTATCGTTTTTGGTCCATGACCCTTTGGTCAGGGCAATATGGATTTGGTTATTGGTAGTCTGTTTGTAAGCCCTCAACCTAAATTCCCCGAATCTCGTGGTGATATTGAAATCCTCCTTTTTTTCAATCAGGCTATCGTGTTCCATTCTGTAGGCCACCAAGGCTTCTATGGATACAATTTTCAGGTCGAACTTTTTTGCCACTTCCAATAATTGAGGCAGTCTGGCCATGGTGCCATCTTCGTTCATGATTTCCACAATGATTCCAGCAGGCTGGAGTCCGGCCAACCGTGCAAAATCAATGGCGGCTTCCGTATGCCCCGTTCTTCTCAACACGCCACCTTCTTTGGCTACCAATGGGAAAATATGGCCAGGTCTTATAAGGTCATGGGCTTTTGTTTCTGGATGTGTCAAGGCAATCACGGTTTTAGAACGGTCAGCGGCCGATATTCCAGTGGTCACCCCGTTCCCCCTTAGATCTACAGAAACGGTAAAGGCGGTCTCCAAAGGATCGGTATTGTTGTTTACCATTCTATGGAGTCCTAACTCCTTGCAACGCCCTTCGGTGAGTGGAGCACAAATAAGCCCCTTACCATGGGTGGCCATAAAATTTACCAGTTCTGGGGTGACCAGTTCTGCAGCAGCTAAAAAATCGCCTTCATTTTCCCTATTTTCGTCATCAACCACGATAATTACCTTACCTTTTTTAATGTCCTCTATAGCTTCTTCAATTGTATTCAGCTGTATCTTATGTTTCATAGTGGGTATTTCTAACTTTTTGCGGAGGTGAAAATTTTCCTGAATAACAGTTTGAAAAAATCCGCAATATTTCCAAAACTCATTAATCCTTTATCAGCCGTGGCCCTTCTGGTTAATGATACTCCCAACGGCAACATAATTAAGGTAGAAAGCCATGCCCCAAGGATCGGATGAATATTTCCCTCTTTAGCATAATTCCCTGCAAAAACCCCAATAAAATAATAGGTAAGGAACAAGATTATGGCGATCACCATAGGCAATCCCAAACCTCCCTTTCTTATGATGGCTCCCAGGGGTGCTCCAACGAAAAACAGTATGATACAGGATAATGCCAGGGCATATTTTTTGTGCAATGATAGAATGTGTAAATTGTAAATTTTATACTTGTTTTCCAATTCTTGTTTCTTACCCTCCACAGAGGTCAAGATGTTGTTGGTGGAGTTTTTGGCGGAGCTTATAAGTTGTGCCGTTTGCCATTCCTGATACAGATTTATCACTTCTTCGATCCTTGGTGCCTTAGACTGGTCTGCCATTAGGGGCACGAAAAGACTGTCGATAGGCTTTTTATACGCAGTGGTGTCCACTGGGTTGGCAAGGGGAATAAATGCGCCCATTCTATTGGCGATGCTCCTAGAAAAGGTCTCAACCGTTTTTATGTTATCTTTCCTTAACGAGTCTATATCCTTGCTCAATCGGGAAATATTTTTCATTTTATCCGTGCTTATGTCCCTTTCTTCGTCCATGTCCACATTGTTGAGCTCGGAAAGGTCCATATTTATGGTATAGGTCTCAAAATTTGATTTGGCAAAGGGGTGTTTTTTATTGTCATTACTTGATCTTGTCCTTATATCTTCATAATAATGACCGTCCCTAAGCACCAATTGGAGGATATCTGAATCCTCACTGCTCACCAGTTCCCCTGTTTTGGCCTTGATGACCGTATTGTTGATGTTTGTCTTAGACTTTTTATGGATGATGACGTTTTCCAAAAAGCGGTCATTTTCGCCATATTTTTTATCTACTTTAATGTTCATTCCGGTGCCTTCAAAATCACTGAAGACACCTTCTGCAATCGCCACGGCCGGTTTTACTTTAGCGATGTTCTTTCTGAGATTATAAATCTTTTGTTCGGAAGCGGGAATTATATTATTGGCAAAATAGAAGGTGACGCCACCTAAAAAGACCACTAAGATAATAAGGGGCAACATGGCCCTTTGCAGTGAAATTCCAGAGGCCTTCATTGCTGCAAATTCATAATTTTCTGCAAAGCTACCGAAGGTGAGGATAGAAGAAAGCAGTACGGTCAAGGGAAGTACTTTTTCCGTAAGATTGGGTATGAGGTAAAAGAGGAATTTGCCAATAATGGCTATGTCCAGTCCTTTACCGGCCAAATCATCAATAAAGAGCCAAATGGTTTGAAAAATGAAGATAAACATCAAAATAACAAACGAACTGACAAAATTAAAGACAAACCTCGATAGGATGTAGCGGTCTAGTATCCTCAACTTTCTAATTTCTTATAATGTAGTACCCTTCGTTCTTGTACTTGCTTTCATCAAATGTAAACAAGGTTTTTGATAATGGCTGGTCAGTTTTAAAAGAATTAACAGTAATGGTGGTCTTTGTACCGTTCTTACCTGTTTCAATAAGTCTGTAGATATGTTTGGTCTCAATATCGATTCCCAATAAAATGGATTTAATTTCGGAGTGGGTGTCAATAGGGGTCAATTTTACAAATTGAATTTTTCTCCCCTGTATATTTTGAAGCACATCCCAATCGTAATTATGGCCCGACTTGTAAAACGTAAGCATTTTTGAAGGGGTAACGGTATTCACATCTTCGGATCTGTTTTCAATGGTCACTTCTTCGTTTTCCGGAACAATGGTATACACTTTTTTGCCATCGTACAATTGTTGGGAACCCAAATAGTTGAAGAGGTATTTATCGCCTTGTAGGGTTACATCTCCTCTTGTTTCCTGATTGATGTTGGCTTCGGTGTTTTGAAGGGCATACTTAAATTCCACATGGATATTAGTATAGCTCTGTACTTTGTTGTACACCTCGTCCAAAAGTGTCTTTGCTTTTGCGGTATTCTGTGCCATGGAAAAGGTAGAGGTCAATACAAATGCCAATACAAATAATTTTTTCATCACTTTGTTATTTTTTTTCGTTTTCTAATAGTTGATCCAATGCATACATGTCGGGAACCAATACCTGTCTGGCCTTGCTTCCCTCGAAGGAACCTACAATTCCTGCGGCTTCCAACTGGTCTATTATACGGCCTGCACGGTTGTAACCAAGCTTAAGCTTTCGTTGTATCAATGATGCCGATCCCTGCTGTGCCACCACGATAACTTCTGCAGCATCCCGGAACATGGCATCCCTTTCGGATATGTCATTATCAAGACTTGTGCCAGAATCGTCTCCACCTACATATTCAGGTAACAAATGGGCGTCTGGATAAGCGCGTTGGGAGCCTATATATTCCGTTATTTTCGTAACTTCTGGAGTATCCACAAAGGCACATTGAATTCTGGTTACATCATTCCCTTGCGTAAAGAGCATATCCCCACGACCGATCAGCTGGTCGGCTCCTTGGGCATCCAAGATGGTTCTGGAATCTATTTTGGAGGTTACCCTAAAAGCGATTCGTGCTGGGAAGTTTGCCTTGATGATCCCTGTGATTACATTGACAGATGGTCTCTGGGTAGCGATGATCAAATGTATCCCGATCGCTCTGGCCAATTGTGCCAATCTGGCAATTGGGGTCTCTACTTCCTTGCCGGCAGTCATGATAAGATCCGCGAACTCGTCGATGACCAAAACAATATACGGGAGAAACTTGTGCCCGTCGTTAGGGTTTAATTTTCTGGCCTTGAATTTGGTGTTGTACTCCTTAATATTGCGGACCATGGCAAGCTTTAATAGCTCGTAACGATCGTCCATTTCAATACAAAGGGAGTTTAAAGTGTTGATAACTTTGGTATTATCCGTGATAATTGCCTCTTCTACATCAGGCAATTTTGCTAGGAAATGTCTTTCAATTTTATTAAAAAGTGTCAGTTCCACCTTTTTGGGATCTACCAGTACAAATTTCACCTCGGCAGGATGTTTTTTATAGAGCAAGGAAGTCAATATAGCATTTAATCCAACAGATTTCCCCTGTCCCGTTGCACCAGCCATCAATAAATGGGGCATTTTGGCAAGATCCACAACGAAGGTCTCGTTGCTAATGGTCTTTCCAAAGGCGATGGGCAGTTCCATTTCCGCTTTTTGGAATTTTGGGGAGGCTATCACCGATCGCATGGATACGATAGTGGCATTTTTATTGGGCACTTCAATACCGATGGTCCCTTTCCCTGGGATGGGGGCAATGATTCTGATTCCCAATGCCGCTAGGGACAGGGCAATATCATCCTCTAGATTTTTGATTTTAGAAATCCGGACACCAGCTTCGGGTACAATCTCATAAAGTGTTACCGTTGGTCCAATGGTGGCTTTGATCTGAGCGATTCCAATTTTATAGTTCCGTAGCGTCTCAACAATTTTGTTCTTATTCTCCTCAAGCTCCTCTTGGTTGATGGTGATGCCACCGCTAACTCCATGCTGGTCCAATAGTTCTAAGGTTGGGAATTTATAATTCCCCAGTTCAAGGGTAGGGTCGAACTCCCCAAAATCCTCCACTAATTTATTGGACATAAGATCGGTATCCTCAACTTCCTCCTTGATCTTCTCTACTTCCATGGAGATATCGTCAACCAATTCCTCTTCACTTTTACCAACTTCCACTTTAAACCCATCATCGGTATCGTCCAATTCCAGTGGAGGGATGTCTTTTTTATGGGTATAGGTATCAATGACCTCCAGCCCTTTTTCCTTTTCAGGCAAAACATCCTCTAAATCTCCCTTTGCCGTTACAGAAGAAGGGGTTCTTTTAAAGTCGGCCGCTAAGGAGCTGCGTTTTTGATTAAAATAATTTATTATGGCTTCGGGTGTAAAATGAAAAAGTCGGACCAGAATAACGGTCAAACCGAACAATAACAAAAGGAATACGCCCAATTTCCCGGCATAGTCTTGTAGGAAATCATTCATTTCATAGCCTACAATTCCTCCCAACAAAGGCCTTTTTTCTGCAAAGAACCCTAGGGTAATGGAAATCCAGATAATGAAGACCAGCCCCCAAATCCATTTCCGCAATAACCCCTTTTTGTCAAGGCTAAGGAATAGGTGCAGGCCGGTGATAAAAAACAGAAAAGTGAATATCAAGGAGGATAACCCGAAACCCTTATAAACAAAAAAATGGCTAATGGATGCACCAAATTTATTGAGTAGGTTTTTCGCTTGCTCGTTTCGGTCCGAGAACTCACTCAAGAGGCTTTGGTCTGCCTGCCAGGTAAAGTAAAAGGAGATGAAAGAAAAAAACAAGGCTATACTAAAGAGCATCAACAGGCTTCCCAATATTATTTTATTCTTCTTGGACAATTTTAGCGACCGTCCTTTTTTGGTAGCTGTAGGCTTTGACTTTTTTACCTTTTTTGCCATTAAATCATATATTCTTAGCGGCTAAATTACAAATTTAGTACGGAAGCCGATTCTACAATAGTTTTAAAAAATTTTTGGACAATAAATGATGAGTCCTATTATGGAAGCGGCAATGGAAACTAACATTACGGCCCCTGCAGAGACATCTTTTATAAATCCGATTTTAGTGTCGAATTCTGGCTGTACAAAATCGGCTAATTTTTCAATTGCTGTATTTAGACCTTCCACCCCTAGGACCATTGCTATGGCGAAGATCTGTAAAATCCATTCCGTATTTGAAATTTCAAAATAGAACCCAGCGGCGGTCATAATGAGTGCAATAAAGACCTGTGCCTTAATACTGGCCTCCGTGCGGATCAGTAACAAAGCACCATGTATCGCAAACCCGATCCCATTAATTCTATTTTTTAAGAAAGATTCTTTAGGCATCCATCAGGGCTTCTAGGGCAGCTTTGTAATTGGGTTCATCCACAATTTCTGGTACCTGCTCGTTATATATTACTTGCCCATCTTCATTAATAACGACTACGGCCCTAGAATGTAGGCTTTGAAGAGGACCATTTGTAATTTCCAAGCCATAACTTTGACCAAAGCTACCTTCTTTAAAATCAGATAGCATTTCTACGTTTTCAATACCCTCAGCCCCACAAAAACGCGTTTGGGCAAAAGGAAGGTCTTTAGACACACACAAGACTACAGTATTATTTAAATCGGAAGCCTCTTTGTTAAATTCTCTTACCGATTTGGCACAAGTGCCGGTATCGATACTTGGGAATATATTTAGGACCACTTTCTTTCCCTTGTAATTGGAAAGGGAAGCAAGCGATAAATCTGTTTTTGTCAATTTGAAATCAGGTGCTGATGTGCCTATTGCAGGAAGCTCACCCATTGTATTGATATTATTTCCTTTTAATGTAACTATAGCCATTTGGAGAGGTTTTAAATTTCTTGGTGAAATTATAAAATATATGCATGAAACAGGAGCTTTTGCAAACAAAAAAAGTCCTTCAAAAGATTGAAGGACTTTTACAAATGTGTTTTGGCGTTTATTTGTCTATTGCACCAAGTACGCGTTGCATAAACTGGTTCAATGCCTCTTTTTTGGGCGTCCCCTCTTTTATGGCCTTTGCAACGTCCAGTGCACCGTACATATTGGAGATGAGTTCTCCAATGACATCCAATTCTTCATCTTTTAAGGAAGGCACTTCTGTAAGCGCTTCCAAAGTCTCGATGGTTTCCACCAAGAAGTCTTCATCGTTCTCCTCAATGAACGTAGTGAGGTGTTTAATTATAGGTAACTTCACTGATAAGTTCTTTTAAAACATCATATTTATTCGTTTGAACCTGATTCTTCAATTTTCCACCAGTAAAGGCTGCGAAAGTTGGCAAATTATCAACATTGGCAAGCTTTCTCGATTCTGGAAATTTTTCTGCATCAGCCATCACAAAAGTTATATTCTCATTTGTGGAGGCCTCTTTTTTGAATTTTGGCTTCATAATACGGCAATTGCCACACCAGGTGGCTGAGTACTGAACCACTACATTGGTGTTGTTGTCCAAAATCTCCTGTAAATTGTCTTTTTCCAATTCTAGTATCATAACTATTGCAATTTTTAAGTTGATAAAAAAGCATGGAGCAGTTGCTCCATGCCCGTAATCCAAAAAACCGTACTTAGTTGGCGTGAGTAGAAAGATAATTGGCAACCCCTGTTCTATCAGCGGACATAGCCTCTTTACCTTCTTCCCAGTTTGCTGGACAAACCTCACCTTTTTCCTGCACATGAGTATATGCATCGACCAAACGCAGGTATTCGTTAACGTTTCTTCCCAATGGCATATGGTTGATGCCTTCATGGAAAACGGTCCCTTCCTCATCTATAAGATAGGTAGCTCTGTAGGTTACATTGTCACCGTCTACGGTTACTACACCTGTTTCATCATCATATTGTTCGTTGGTAATATCCAAGATACCCAATGTTGAGGCCAAGTTTCTATTGCTATCGGACAGGATGGGATATGTAACTCCCTCTATTCCTCCGTTATCCTTTGCTGTGCTCAACCACGCAAAGTGAACCTCTGCAGTGTCACAGGAAGCTCCTATTACCAAGGTATTTCTTTTGTCAAATTCTCCTAAAGCAGCTTGAAAAGCGTGCAATTCTGTTGGACATACAAATGTGAAGTCTTTTGGGTACCAAAACAACAATACTTTTTTGTTATTGTTCTTTGCCTCTTCCAAAACATTGATCTTGAACGTATCACCCAATTCATTCATCGCGTTCACTGATAAATTTGGAAATTTTTTCCCTACAAATGTCATATTTTCTATGTTTGAATGTTAAATTATTATCACAAAATTACGCCTAAATAAGGCGCTCCAGCGAGAATGGAATTGGAAAATACTATGGAAGAATAATTTTTATAAATGCCTATAGAATAAAGCTATAAATCTTGTAGACTTTGTATATTAACAGAGTTTATTTTAGGAGATTGTCAAAATATAAACCCTATAATAGTGAAGTTCATTATTGCAGATTTTAAAATATTTTTTTTAACCTGAATCCCAAAAAAAGACTTTAATAGGGTTTGATTGCGAGCCTATAAGTTGAAACTATTTAGTCTCAATAGGGGCTAATTGTTTGATCTTTATTTTCAAGGCCGCAAATAGCAACGTCATAAAAGGGCTCAGCCAGTTAAAAATGGCATAAATGAAATATTCGCCAACACCAACACCCAACACCCCACTATGATATGCCCCACAGGTATTCCATGGAATCAGTACAGAGGTTACGGTCCCCGAATCTTCCAAGGTCCTACTTAAGTTTTCAGGGGCTAGTCCCTTATCCCTATAGGCTTTTGCAAACATTTTACCTGGAACCACAATGGCCAAATACTGGTCGGAAGCCGTGACGTTCAACGCCAGGCAACTGGCAACGGTACTTGCGAATAGACTGAAGGTAGATTTCGCCATGCCCAAAAGGGCGCTACTTATTCTTGCAAGGGCTCCAATACCATCCATGATACCTCCAAAGACCATGGCACACACGATCAACCAAATGGTGCCCAACATTCCAGCCATTCCTTTGGACGAAAATAGATCGTTAAGGGCTTCGTTCTCTGTGGCGATGTTGGTGTTGATAGTGATTGCGTTCATTATGCCCTTATAACCAGCTTCAAAGGTCATTTGAGTTGCCCCGGTGATACCCATCACTATTTCGGGCTGAAAAATTAACGCGAATACCCCGCCCAAAAGCGTTCCTACCAATAAGGCCAACAGAGGGGGCGTTTTTTTTAATATCAGTAGGATTACCGCTACAGGCACCAAAAACAACCATCCGTTTATGTTGAAGGTGTGGTCTATGGAATCCAATATAGCTTGTGTGTCGGCCGTCCCTGTAGTATCAATAGAAAACCCCATGATGATAAAAACCAAAAGGGTAACGGTGATTGTAGGGATCGTGGTGATAGACATGTATTTGATATGGCTGAACAATTCTCCACCAGCCATGGCCGGTGCTAAATTTGTGGTGTCGCTCAAAGGGGACATCTTATCCCCAAAATAGGCCCCGGAAAGAATTGCTCCTGCTGTCATCCCTAATGAAATGCCCAGGGTATCACCAATTCCGATCAATGCAATACCAACAGTCGCCGAGGTGGTCCAAGAGCTTCCTGTCGCTATTGAAATAACGGCACAAATGATTACACAGGCCGCTAAAAATATGGTTGGGTTCAAAACCTGTAATCCATAATAGATCATGGACGGTATAATTCCACTGACCAGCCAAGTTCCAGAAAGGGCCCCAACCATTAAAAGAATGATTAGGGCCCCTGTGGTCGATTTTACATTTTCAGCTACTTCCGCCAACATTTGGTCATAGGTAACCTTGTTAAAAACACCTACGATTGCCGCTACCGCTGCGCCCATCAGTAGAATAAATTGGTTGGAACCACTTAGGGCATCATCCCCGTAAACAAAGACATTATAGGCTAACATGCCCACGAGTGCAAAGACTGGGATCAAGGCTTCCCAAATGTTTAATTCTGTGTTCTCAACTATATTTTCGTCCTCTGGTTTATGGGAATTAATATCTTGACTCTGCATGAATGGTTTGTTAGTTACCTCGTAATATTACGATTTTGGAAACTGTTCTGCAAGTCTTTAAATTTTTGACTATTTACTCAATTCAGCGTCTTTCAAGATTCCCAATTCTAACATACAGTTTTTCATGGTTTTATATGTTCTGTGAACATCATTGTCCAATCCAATTGAAAAACGAATCAACCCGTTGGACAATCCCATTTCTTCCTGTTCTTCCATTGGTATCTCGGAAGAAGTAGATGATCCAGGGGCACTGAAGAGGGTTTTGTAAAAACCAAGGCTTACAGCCAAGTAACCCAAATTCTTTTCTTGCATCAACTCCATTAAAGCGTTTGCCTTATCTAAAGATCCCGCGTCCAAGGTCATGATACCTCCAAAACCGTATTCCTCCGTCATCTGATCTTTCATTACCGCATAGCTCGGGTGAGACTCTAATCCTGGATAGACCACTCTTAGTCCGTCTTTAACAAAGTTTTCGGCCAAATAAATCGCATTTTCACTATGCTTCTTCATTCGAATGTGAAGGGTTCTCATATTTTTTAAGATAGAAGCAGCCCTAAAACTATCCAAGGTACTTCCCAATAGCATCAAGGCACCATTGTTCACATCTTTAAGGCTCATACAAAAATCAGCAGTACCACAAACGACACCTGCAACACAGTCGCTGCTGCCATTGATGAACTTGGTTAAACTGTGAATCACAATATCAGCACCTAATTTGGCCGGAGCAATGGAAAGGGGTGAAAAGGTATTGTCCACAATAAGTGGAAGATTGTATTTTTTCGCAAGTTTAGAAAGCGCTTTGATATCCGCTATTTCCAGTAAAGGGTTACTCACGGCCTCACAATAGATCATTTTTGTTTTTGGGGTGATGGCCGCCTCAACCGCCTCTAAATTGGTGATATCCACAAAGGAAGTTCCAATTTTGAACTTTTTAAGGAAATTCTTCATAAAGGCATAGGTGCCACCATATATGGTCCTACTGCTTACAATATGGTCATCGGTATCACAAAGTTGAAAAATAACAGCAGTGATAGCGCCCATACCACTGGCGGTAACATTGGCAGATTCCGTACCTTCCAAAGCGGCCAGGGCCTCTCCTAAATATAGGTTGGAAGGGGTAGAGTGCCTGCTATAAAGATAACACCCTTCAGTATTCCCTTCAAAAGTATCGAACATGGTCTTTGCCGATAGAAAGGTGTAGGTAGAGGAGTCCGATATTGAGGGGTTGACCCCGCCAAATTCGCCAAAATATTGTAAATCCTGAATACTGTCTGATGCCTTGTAATCCATAATATGTTTGTTTTTATGGTTTAAAAATAAGAAATACTAGTTTTGTTGTCAACATTTATTAATTTTATTAGAAAATAAATCTATAAAGATAACCATTAGTAGATTTTAATGTTGTTAATTGTTGGTCAGCGTACCAAATCATGAATAAGAATCGGGATGAAATTTGATGAAATTGATGTGAGATTATTGGGGCTTTTGCAGCAGGATTGTAAAAAGACCACAAAGGAATATGCCAACCAGTTGAATCTTTCTGTAACTGCTGTTTACGAACGAATCAAGCGTTTGGAAAAATCGGGGTGCATTACCAAGTATGTCGCCCTAGTGGACAAAAAAAAGGTAAATAAGTTATTCATAGTGCTCTGCCATGTGAAATTGGTACAGCACACCAAAGAATTTTTGACCCAGTTCGAACGTGATGTCCTAAAGCTCCAAGAGGTAGTGGAGTGTTATCACATCAGTGGGGATTATGACTATATTTTAAAAATACATGTTAGTGATATGGAGGCCTATAGGGATTTTATGGTGGCAAAGCTCACAGCCATCAACCATATAGGGAGCACCCAGAGCTCTTTTGTGATTACAGAAGTTAAGCATACCACAGCAATTCCTATTTAGGACCCCCTAAATAACAGAACTTTGGAAGCTTCAAGGTTTCTAAACCAGAAATTAATACTAATTTTGTGATGTTTTAAAAAATAAAGGATATTTATGAGTTCATATGACGTAGCCATTATTGGTTCAGGCCCAGGAGGATATGTTGCAGCGATACGTTGCGCACAATTAGGAATGAAAACAGCAATCATAGAAAAGTATTCCACATTGGGGGGTACTTGTCTTAATGTAGGATGTATACCTTCTAAGGCGTTGTTGGATTCATCCCATCATTATGAAGATGCTATAAAGCACTTTGAGGAGCATGGAATTGAGATTCCTGGAGAAATAAAAGTGAACTTGGAGAAAATGATTTCCAGAAAACAATCCGTAGTGGACCAGACCACCAAGGGGATTCAGTTTTTGATGGATAAAAATAAGATCGATGTTTTTGAAGGGTTGGGGAGTTTTAAGGATGCTACCCATATCAATATCAAAAAGAACGATGGGAAATCAGAGACCATAGAAGCGAAGCATACGATTATAGCAACTGGTTCCAAGCCATCTACCTTACCTTTTATCAAAGTGGATAAGGAAAGGGTGATCACCTCTACAGAGGCCTTAAAACTAAAGGAGATACCGAAGCATATGATTATCATAGGCGGCGGTGTTATAGGCCTTGAATTGGGGCAAGTATATAAAAGATTGGGTTCCGAAGTTACCGTAGTGGAATTTATGGACCGTATTATTCCAGGTATGGACGGCGCACTTTCCAAAGAACTGACCAAGGTTCTTAAAAAGCAGAAAATGAAGATCAACACTTCACATAAAGTTAAATCGGTTGAAAGGAAAGGTGATGAAGTGATTGTAAAGGCAGATGACAAAAAAGGGGGGGAAGTTACTTTTACGGGCGATTATTGCTTGGTTGCCGTAGGACGAAGTCCTTATACCGCCGGATTGAATTTGGATGCTGCAGGTGTAAAATTGGACGATAGGGGCAGAGTGGCCGTGAATGATCATTTACAGACCAATGTCTCCAATATATATGCCATCGGAGATGTGATTAAAGGGGCTATGTTGGCACATAAGGCTGAAGAAGAGGGAACTTTGGTTGCGGAGATATTGGCCGGACAAAAACCACATATCGATTATAATTTGATTCCCGGTGTTGTCTATACATGGCCAGAAGTGGCTGCTGTAGGTAAAACGGAAGAGGAGTTGAAAGAAGCAGGTATCGACTTTAAAGTTGGCCAATTTCCAATGCGGGCTTTAGGTCGTGCTAGAGCGAGTATGGATTTAGACGGGTTTGTAAAGATCCTTGCAGATAAAAAAACAGATGAAGTATTGGGCGTCCATATGATAGGTGCCAGAGTAGCTGATCTAATTGCAGAAGCAGTAACTGCAATGGAATTTAGGGCCTCTGCAGAAGATATTTCTAGAATGAGCCATGCCCATCCAACCTATGCGGAGGCCGTTAAAGAGGCTGCCTTGGCGGCAACCGATGACAGGGCATTGCACATTTAAAATAAGGTATACTATATAAAAAAAAATCCCATCAAAACTTGATGGGATTTTTTTTAGTTGTTATGTGATCCATCGCAATAGGGCGGATTCTTGGTCTGTTTACAAGTGCAGAGATAGGCTGTTTTTTCTTCCTCTACGGCAAACCCCAATGAAGGGGTGGCATTTTGAGCTCTATGTGACCCATCGCAAAAGGGCTGATTGCTACTATGGCTACAGGTACACCAGGCATATCTCTTGTCTTTTTCCAATGCAACGGCTATAGGCGCGTAAACTTTCTTCTCACTCATATGTTCTTTTTTAGCGAGTAAAAGTAATGGAAAGTAATCCGGTGAAAGATACTTGTGCTTAATTTTTAACCAATCTAAATAGCTTGATAACGGTCACTCTCAATCTAAACAAAGTGTCTTTGATGAGTTTAAAGGAAAACGCTATCCATGGTTCGGCATTAGTGGAGAACTGTTGTGCCAATTCTCCTACCTTGGCCTTAATGGCAACCTTGTTTTCCTCATATTTTAAGGCACTGTACACACAGGCAACCATAAAAAGCAAGGCCCCTGGAATTACAATATAAGGAGAAAGGGAGTGGTGTAAAAAGGCATAGAAACCTAATCCAGTTAAACTTCCATATAAAATGACAAAGTGTGAAATATAAATGGATAGCGTACTGGAACCTATTTTAAGTACCATACTGTTCAACATAAACCTTCTAAGGGTCATAAAAACTCCAAATACCACGAGTACATTCCCTAATCTGATAAAGAGATAGTTGTTTTTAAAAAGGTCTGCAAACAATTGAAGGCCGGTTGTTTGTGCCAAATAGTTCACGAAAACCGAAGAATATAGGATAAGACCTAAACCGGCTGTAAAGGCAGTTGTGATTGCTACCGGGTATAGGTTTTTATAATCCTTAAAGCGGGTAAATATCAAAGAAAGGAAAGCCCCAAACGTCGCATATCCGAACCATGGAAAAATGGTAAACACAGAACCGTTGGCTTTGGTGAAATAATTCGCCAACATATCCGGCAAGTATACATGCTGTAAAAATTTATATTGTGGTTCCAAAACAAAAAGTACTATAGTAGTGGCAAAAAGGACCAGTGGAAGTACAAATTTCTTTTTGGCGCTGGTTATCAAATAGATACCTATGATCCCCAATATGGATAGCCCTATACAATGCAACACATCCACTAGGTAAAAAGAACTATAGATCTCACCTCTTAACAACCCAAAAAGATTGGTTCTAAGAAGATATCCAAGGAACAACAATTGAAGTCCCCTTTTAATTCCTTTTTTAACCCTAGGGTTTTCAATTCCTTGTTTGTCCCCCTTAACTAAAAGATATGTAAAGATAAACCCGGATACTGTAAAGAAAACAGGCGCGGTTATACCCCTGAAATATTGCCAAATTGAAAAAGCTAAATTGGAATTGTCCCTGTAAGCGTTATCTAAAAGTCCATCCACAAAATGACCCTGTAACATCATAAGAATGGCCCAAGCGCGCATGGCGTCTACAAAGTATAAGCGGTACTTATTGTCTTTCATTTAAGTCACAAATAGCAATTACCCTATATACTTGTTTAACAGGGTGTTTGGATGTTTCAGAGTGCAAAATTAGATAAAATACTCGCAAGTATGCCTATTTTGGGGTATTTTAGTAAAAAAAAAATCAATGGCAACAATATTGGCATTTGCAGGGAGCAATTCTTCTACATCGATCAACTTTCAATTGGTAAAATATACTTCAGATTTAATAAAGCAAAAGGACGTGCAACTTATGGACCTTTCCGGTTTTCCTGTGCCCATATATAGCGCAGATGGTGAGAACGCAAACGGTTTCCCTGAGGACGTGGTCGCTTTACAGAAGGATATTAAAAAGGCAGCTGGATTGATTATTTCTGTCAACGAACACAACAGTGGTCCTTCGGCCTATTTTAAGAATTTAATGGATTGGCTATCCCGTGTGGATAAGCGCTTTTTAGAGGATAAGAAACTATTTCTGATGGCCACTTCCCCAGGAAGGAGAGGGGGTATTTCCTCTTTAACCTATGTGATGGACACCCTTCCACGTTTTGGAGGCGAAATCATCTCCACTTTTTCTTTGCCTTCCTTCAATGATAATTTTGATACAGAAAAAGGAATTTTGGATGAGGAATTGAACAACGGCCACCAAGTGGCTTTAGAAGATTTTTTAAAAACATTATAGCAGTTTTTTGCGTACGGAAGTCAATTTTACGGTCGCCAATATTCCTAAGTTTAAGGAAGCTCTACTAAAATGGGCCCAGCAGTTCCATGAGATAGTCTGGTTGGACAGCAATGGCCACACTGGAACGCATAGCTCATTTGATGGGCTGCTGGCAGCAGATGCGCTCACGGCAATGGTCACAGACCACCATAATGCTTTTGAGGAACTAAAAACATATCAGGGCGGGAGCAAGGATTGGCTTTTCGGGTATTTGTCGTACGACCTAAAAAATGAAGTGGAGCAACTTTCCTCCTCTAATTTTGATGGCCTTGACTTTGCGGATATGCATTTCTTCCAGCCCAAACGTATTATACAAATCAAAGGAGATCAAATTAAATTTTGTTACCTCAACATGGTTGTTGATGAGATAGAAGAAGATTTCAGGGCCATCACAACCCAATCCATCCTAGAAGAATCCGAATCGTCCCCAGATACTGCGATTCGCATAAAATTGAGAATTTTTAAGGATGACTATTTTAATAGGGTAAAGCAATTATTGGCACGGATTCATAGGGGCGATATCTATGAGGCTAATTTTTGTCAGGAATTTTATGCAGAGGACACCCGTATTGATCCCTTGCGGACCTTTAAAAAATTAAATTCCATTTCCAAGCCGCCTTTTGCCACTTTTTTAAAATTCAAGGATGTTTATGCCCTCTCGGCATCTCCCGAACGTTACATAAGAAAACAGGGCGTCAAAATCACTTCACAACCTATAAAGGGGACTGCAAAACGCTCCTTGGATTACCAGGAAGATGAGAAGCTGAAGTTCGATTTGGAGCGGGACCCAAAAGAAAGGGCCGAAAATATAATGATTGTGGACCTTGTGCGTAACGACCTATCCAAAAGTGCCCTAAAAGGGAGTGTGGTAGTTGAGGAACTCTGTAAGGTATATTCTTTTGAACAGGTCCACCAAATGATTTCCACTATTTTGGCCACGGTGGATAAAGAAAAAAATCCTGTGGAAATCATCAAGGAAACCTTCCCAATGGGGAGCATGACTGGTGCCCCAAAAGTATCGGCCATGAAAATCATAGAAGAACTGGAAGCCTCCAAACGAGGACTTTACAGCGGCGCAGTAGGTTATTTTACCCCGGAAGGGGATTTTGATTTTAATGTGATAATCAGAAGCATACTGTACAATTCCAGCAAACAATATGTTTCCTTTTCTGTGGGCAGCGCCATTACCGCTAAGGCTTCCCCTGAAAAAGAGTATGAGGAGTGCTTATTAAAGGCCAAGGCCATGCGGGAAGTACTTGAAGGATAGCATACAATGTAAGGTTGCTTTTCCAATTATTTGTTTACTTTTAAATACAATCCTAGACGATAATGCACCAAGAAGACTTCCTGCCATTTAAAAAACATAGAATTTCCATAATGTGTACCCAACCTAAGGAAATCTTGGGCAAAGTTGTATTGTGCCATGGCTTTGGGGAACACTATAGACGGTATTTGCCAGAAGTGATCCCTCAGCTTGAAAATTCGGGCCTCGCTGTTGTCGCCTATGATAATATTGGCCATGGGAAATCGGGAGGGAAACGGGGTCATTGCCCCGATTACAAGACTTTATTGGATATTTTGGATATGGTCATAGAGAGGGCAGAATCTCTTTATCCCGGAAAACCACTATTCCTTTACGGACATAGCATGGGTGGTAATCTTGTGTTGAATTACGCTTTAAGAAGAAAGCACCCTATCCAGGGAATCATAGCGACAAGTCCATATCTGCGCTTGGCATTTAATCCCCCAAAATGGAAAATGATCTTAGGTAAGGCAATGCTCAAGATATATCCATCCATTACATTACCATCAGGTTTGGACCCCATGGGTATTTCACGAATTCCAGAAGAAGTGGAGAACTATAAAAATGATCCGTTGGTTCACGATAAGGTAAGCCCCATGTTTTCTTTTCCAATCATGGATGCAGGAGAATGGGCTATTGAAAACAGCAATAGGTTAAACATCAACACTTTACTGTTACATGGGACTGGAGATCCTATAATAGACTATAAGGGGACCGAAGCTTTTCACCAAAATGCCAGTATCACTACCTTAAAACTCTTGGAAGGAGGCTACCATGAGTTGCATAAAGATCTTTGCCGTACTGAAATGTTGGAGCATATCAATAATTGGTTGGCGCAGCAACTTTAAGTACATTTACGGCGTGCAGGAGGAATTCAAAAATCATATCAACACCTCTTTTCCCCATTTAAGGAAAGGGAAGTTTTTATTGGCCTGTAGTGGAGGGCTCGATAGCGTAGTCCTTACCCACCTGTGCCATAGAGCCAAGGTAGATTTTGCTTTGGCCCATTGTAATTTTGGACTCAGGGGAGAAGCAAGTGATGGGGATGAGGATTTTGTAAAAAAATTGGCCAAAAAATTAGATAAGGAATTTTTTGTAATTCACTTTAATACAGTGGAATACATGAATAAAAATAAAGTTTCCCTTCAAATGGCAGCTCGTGAGCTTCGCTATGAATGGTTCCAGGCATTAATGGAGCAAAAAGGATGGAAGACCTTGGTTACGGCCCACCATGCCGATGATAATTTGGAAACCTTTCTCATCAATCTTTCTAGGGGAACAGGAATCGATGGGCTAACTGGCATTCCAGAAAAAACAGCGAGCATTTCAAGACCCTTGTTAAAATATTCAAGGGAACATATAGAGGCTTATGCCAATGAACGGAAATTGGAGTGGCGGGAGGATAGCTCCAACCAGGAAACCAAATATCTTAGAAATAAGATAAGACATCAAATTGTACCCCTTCTGAAGGAATTGCATCCCACTTTCCTGAATAATTTTAATCAGACCCAGCATTATTTGAGGCAGACCTCTGGGATTGCAGAGGACCATATCAATCAATTAAAAGAGAAGTTTTTTATCAGCGACGAGAAGGTCATCAAAATTCCAATTGCAGAAATGCTGAAATTGAAACCAATTGAGGGGTACATGTTCGCGCTCCTACATGATTACGGGTTTACGGAATGGAATGATGTGTTGTCTTTGTTGACCGCAATGGGAGGCAAAGAGGTGCGTTCCAAAACCCATAGATTGTTAAAGCACAGGGAATATTTGCTACTGGAGGAAATTTCTATTCCACAGAGTTTGGAATATGTGATATATGAAGAAGATAAAAGAATAGAGGAGCCATTACAAATGTCCTTTGATTTTGTTGATAGGTTAGAAGAGACGGGGAATACCATACTTTATGTAGATAAAGAAACGTTAAAGTATCCTATGACGGTAAGAAAATGGAGAAAAGGAGACTATTTTTATCCATTTGGCATGAGCGGGAGTAAAAAAGTGTCCAAATTTTTTAAGGATGTAAAAATGGACCGGATTTCTAAGGAAAAACAATGGTTGTTGTGCTCCGAAGATAATGTAGTTTGGATCATGGGAAAAAGAGGGGATGAACGGTTTAAGGTTACTCCTAAAACAAAACAGATACTAAAAATCAGAATACAGGAATGAAGAAGCTTATTACCGGGATTATATTATTGCTAACATTTACATCGGTTTTTGCCCAAACAGATGACAATCCAGTAGCATGGTCCTACGAGGTGAAAAAGATTACAGATACCGAATATGACCTAATTATTATAGGGGACATTCTGGAAGGTTGGCATATTTACTCCCAGTTTACTCCTGAAGGCGGATCACAGCCAAGCGAGTTCTCTTTTGGACAGGCTGGGAAACTTTATGAATTGATAGGAGAGGCAAAAGAAGGAAAAACGGTACGTGAATACAGTGAAATTTTTGATGTGGACGAGGTCTATTTTAAAAACAAGGCACTTTTCACACAACGTATCAAATTGATCGATCCCGATGTAGACCTATTGGAAGTGGCCTTGTTCTATCAAATTTGTAAGGAAGTCTGTATTCCTAAAGATGAAGTATTTAATATTTCCCTAAGCGGTAAGGCCGTAGTGGTGAATGAAAAAATTGTGGACCAACGAAGCCAAGCCCTCAGTGAAGCTCTGGTACTGGACCTTAAGAACGAGAATTTATTGAATGGTGACTCTGACAGTGTTGATCTAGGAACAAGTCTTTGGATGATATTTGGACTTGGATTTTTGGGAGGTTTAATAGCTTTGTTGACACCCTGTGTTTTTCCCATGATCCCATTGACAGTATCTTTTTTCACCAAACAATCGCAACCTAAGGCTAGAGGTATAACCAATGCCATGCTCTATGGTTTTTTTATTGTGCTCATTTATTTCTTATTGAGCCTACCGTTTCATTTGTTTGATTCCGTGGATTCGCAGATCCTGAACACCATAGCAACCAATGTTTGGTTGAACCTATTTTTCTTTTTGATATTCATCTTCTTTTCGTTCTCCTTTTTTGGGTATTACGAATTGACGCTTCCTAGTTCTTGGGCCAATAAGATGGATTCTGCCTCCTCTAAAGTTGGCGGTGGTTTTGGTATCTTTTTTATGGCCGTAACCTTGGCCATTGTATCCTTTTCTTGTACCGGCCCCATCCTTGGAGGGTTATTGGGAAGTACGGCACTGGCCGATGGGGATGTTGCAACCAATTTAACCATTGGAATGCTCGGTTTTGGGGTGGCCTTGGCCTTGCCCTTTGCACTTTTTGCACTTTTTCCTGCATGGCTAAATTCACTACCTAAGTCGGGCGGTTGGATGACCACGGTAAAAGTGGTCCTTGGATTTTTAGAACTGGCACTGGCCTTTAAATTTTTGTCCAATGCCGATTTGGTGGGGAACTGGGGGATTTTTAAAAGGGAAATATTTTTGGGAATATGGATACTATTATTTTTGCTGATGACCCTGTATCTTTTTGGAATGTTCCGTTTTCCACATGATGGCCCAAAACAAAAATTATCCAAAACAAGGTTGGGCATTGCCATTTTGAGCGGTGCATTTTCTCTTTATTTAATATTGGGAGTGGCCAAAGTAACCGATCTAAAACTCTTGAGTGGTTTTCCCCCACCAGAATTCTATAGTGTTTTTGAGCAGGAGAGCGATTGTCCTTTGGGAATTGAATGTTTTAAAGATTTTGATGAGGGTTTGGCCTATGCCAAAGAGGTAAATAAACCAATTTTATTGGATTTTACAGGGTGGGCCTGTGTCAACTGCCGAAAGATGGAGGAAACCGTATGGAGTGAGCCCGATATTTATCCTTTGTTAAAAGAGGATTATGTGTTGATCTCCCTCTACATCGATGATCGAAAACCGCTACCTGAAGAGGGTCAGTTCGATTTTAAATTTGATTCTGGTAGAGTGAAGACCATTAAAACCGTCGGGGAGAAATGGGGCACCTTCCAAACCCTGAACTTTAATGCGGCTTCCCAACCCTATTACGTATTGCTTTCACCAAATTTGGAAGTACTCAACTCTTCCATCCAATATACAGATAAAGAGACCTATTTAACTTGGTTGAAAACCGGGTTGAAAAACTATAGGGCCATTTCATCAGATAATCCGTTCAACCAAACTAAAGCCATCAACTAATGAGAAAACATCTTATCCTTTTTTTTGCCATACTCATGGCCATTTCTTGTAGAAACGTTAAAGTCTTGGAAAAGGAGATGCCAGGGGACGCTAAAACGGCCTCGGTGGAAACGTACACGGCAAAGGAACATTATACCAAAAAAGAGGTGACCATTACCATGCGGGATGGTATTAAATTACACACCACGATATATTCCCCAAAAGACACCTCAAAAAAATATCCGATCCTTTTTCAACGTACCCCATATAGCTGTAAACCTTATGGTGCAGATGAGTTTAAGGCTCAGGTTGGCCCCAACATGAAAATGATGATGGAAGGTAATATTGTGGTCTACCAAGATGTAAGGGGAAGATGGAACAGTGAGGGCATTTATGATAATATGAGGGCCTTTATTCCCAATAAAAAAGAGGGAGAGACAGATGAGGCTTCAGACACCTACGATTCCATCGATTGGTTGGTAAAAAATGTTGCCAATACTAATGGCAATGTTGGTATTTGGGGGATTTCCTATCCTGGATTTTATTCCACGTATGCCTTGTTGGATGCCCACCCAGCATTAAAGGCAGTTTCCCCTCAAGCGCCCATAGGCGATTTTTACTTTGATGATTTTCACCATAACGGTGCTTATTTGTTGAGCTATTGGAGGGCAACCTCAGTATTTGGTTATATGAAGGATACCCCTACCAAGGAAGAATGGTACTCTTATCCAGATATAGGGACACAGGACCAGTACCAATTCTTTTTGGATAATGGACCTCTTTCCAATTTGGATAAATATTACAAAGAGGACAATGTTTTTTGGCAGCAATTGAAAGAGCATCCAGATTATGATGAGTTTTGGCAGAAAAGAGGGATCATTCAGCATTTGGAAAACATTAGGCCTGCCGTTATGGTTGTTGGGGGCTGGTTTGATGCAGAGGACTTATATGGACCACTGACCACGTATAGTACCATAGAAAAACAAAACTCCAATTACAATACCATCGTAATGGGACCATGGAGCCATGGGGATTGGGCAAAAAACAACAAAAGACAAGCCATCGGGAATGTCTATTTTGGGGATGATATTTCCAAGTTTTTTCAAGAAAACATAGAAAGTAAATTTTTCAATCATTTCTTAAAAGGAGAATGGGAACAAGGAAGTGAACTACCTGAAGCCTATGTGTTCGATACTGGTACCAAGGATTGGAAACAGTTTGATGCTTGGCCACCGAAAAACACCAAAAAGGAATCCTATTACCTCCAACCGAACCAAGGTTTGGGACAAAATGCAGTAAAGGGCAATTCGGCTGAGGAATTCCTTAGCGATCCTAAAAAACCGGTTCCCTATACCGAGGACATTAAAGTTGTTTTCACCCCAAGGAAGTATATGACAGATGACCAACGTTTCGCGGCCCGCAGGCCCGATGTATTGGTTTTTGAAACGGATGCCTTGGAATATCCAGTGACATTGGCTGGAGATATTATGGCGAAATTGAAAGTGGCCACCACAGGAACAGATGCGGATTGGGTGGTTAAGTTGATCGATGTTTACCCTGCAGATCATCCCGATTATGAGGAAACACAAGAGTATCTAAAAATGGGCAATTATCATCAAATGGTTCGAAGTGAAGTGCTTAGGGGGCGTTATAGAAACGATTTTTCCAAGCCGGAAGCATTTGTCCCCAATAAGGAGACTGTTGTAAACATTAAGCTACAGGATGTGATGCATACCTTTAAAAAAGGGCACAAGATCCAAATCCAGATCCAAAGTACCTGGTTTCCATATATCGATATCAACCCACAGACATTTGTGAAGAACATATTTTATGCCAACCCAGAGGATTTTAAGAAGCAGACCCATAAGGTGTTCAATAGTTCCCAAATAGAATTTACGGTTTTGGAATAGTATCTTGAAATGTTCAAACCAATAAAAAAAAGCTGCTCTTGGGCAGTTTTTTTTATTTATTAAAATTAAGGCTATCTTTCATTCTATAAATAATTGGAAGTGAATAGAACCAAAAAAGTTTTAGCAATCATCTTATTGGTATTGGGTGCACTTGCCTTGGCCTTGATAATTTTTATCCAAACCTTAAAACCGGATTACAATGGGAAAAAGCGATTAAGGGGTATTACCGAAACGGTTTCTGTTTATTTTGACACCTATGGGATTCCGCATATTTACGCTTCCAATGAAATAGATGCCATGAGGTCCTTGGGATATGTGCATGCCCAAGACCGATTGTGGCAAATGGAGCTTTTAAGGCGTATCGGAAGCGGTGGATTATCGGAGGTTTTTGGAGAAGATATGGTGGTGAAGGATAAGTTTTTTCTTTCCTTGGGCATAGACGATGCCTCCGTTAGGGCTGTGGCGGCCCTAGATAAAAATTCGGAAGTGAACCAATTGGCAGAAGCCTATTTGGATGGGGTGAACCAGTTTATAGAAAAGGGGCCGACCCCTGTGGAATTTTTTCTGACGGGACTCCAAAAAAAGCCTTTCCAACTTAAAGATATCTATAATACAGTGGGGTATATGGCCTTTAGTTTTGCCATGGCCCATAAGACAGACCCTTTGTTGACCAATATCAAGGACAAATTGGGGATGCCCTATTTGGTGGATTTGGAGGTTGGGGTAGATGCCGATACGGAATGGATTAAAAATTATAAAGGGAAGACCTCGGATTCTATTCATAACAGGGTTGTAGCTTTGTTGGAGAATTCATTGAAGGACATGCCTTTTCCACAGTTTATAGGAAGTAATAGTTGGGTTATAGCACCCGAAAAGACCAAAAATGGTAAGGTGATCTTGGCAAATGACCCCCACATTGGGTTTGCACAACCTTCCGTATGGTACGAGGCGCATATAAGTTCACCGACCTATGAGAAATATGGGTATCACATGGCCGGAATCCCATTTCCGCTTTCGGGACATGATCGCATGATCGCTTACGGACTTACCATGTTCGAAAATGATGACGTGGATTTTTATTATGAAGAAACAAATCCTTTGGACAGTACCTTATACAAAACAAATGAAGGATGGAAAAAGTATGAGGTTATCAATAGAACGATCAAGGTAAAGGACGGGAAGGACATTTCCTTTACGTTTAAGAAAACGAAGCACGGACCCATTTTAAATGGGATAGCGGAACAGGTTAAGGGACAGCGTCCTATCGCAATGTCCTGGATCTATACACAAGGCGAAAATAAAGTACTACGGGCCCTATATGGCTTAAATCATGCCAATACGTTAGAGGATTTTCAAGCGGCCTTGCCCAATATTCACGCACCAGGCCTCAATATCATGTATGGAGACGCACTGGGCAATGTGGGGTGGTGGGCCACAGCGAAGCTGTATCGATTACCAGAAAGCACCAATACCAAATTCATTTTGGACGGAACCGATGGGCAACAGGAAATTTTACGTTATCTGGATTTTGAAGAAAATCCACAAGCTGTAAACCCCCCGTGGAACTATGTGTATTCGGCCAATAACCAACCAGATTCCATAGCTGGAATGTTATATCCTGGCTATTACCTGCCGGAGAACAGGGCCAAGCGCATTGTACAGCTACTAGAGCCAAAGAATGATTGGGACATGGCTGCCACCCAGAAAATGATACTGGATGTTACCTCTTCAGTGGATACTATTATTGTGCAGGACCTTATCAAATCCATGGATATTTCCCAATTATCCCAAGACAATCTAAAAGTACTGGAGCTTTTGCGCCAATGGGACGGCAGTTACCCCCTTAAAAGCGTGGCGGGTACAATATATCAAAGATGGGTTCATTTCTTACTTAAAAACACTTTAGAGGACGAATTGGGGGACGAGATGTTCCAACAATTACTGGCTACCCATTTGATAAAAAGGACCATAGCTCCTTTAGCCGCAAAGAAAACATCTGTTTGGTGGGATAATATTTTAACCGGTGACAAGGTAGAAACTAAAGAGGAAATGGTCAGGCTAGCTTTGGAGGAGGCCATTACATCCTTGATAAGCAATTTGGGTCAGGATAGTGCCCAATGGACATGGGACAAAGTGCATTCTCTGGAGCATGGGCATCCTATTGGACAGGTGCCATTATTCCGCAGGTTCTTTAATGTTGGTCCTTTTGCCGTGATTGGGTCAAGGGAGGTCATCAATAATATGGAATTCCCCTATGACGCAAGTGGATTCTATAAGGTGAGCTCAGGACCATCAACCCGACGCATTGTAGATTTCTCAGATATAGAAAACAGCAGAAGTATACTTCCCACTGGACAATCGGGGAATCCGTTCAGTCCGCATTATGAGGACCAAGCTGAGATGTTCATCAATGGGGAATTCCGTAAAATGATGATGAATGAAGAGGAAATAAAAAAGACATCGAAAAATCTACTCATTTTTCAGACAACTAAAAAGGGAAAGAAATAATTATTGTTGATCTTCTAGTACTAGATTTGGTACAATTTACATTTCTGTTCATCGAAAATAGTAGATACATAATAATTTTAAGTACTTTTAAGGAGAAACAAGTCTATTTTATATGTTATCAAAGGTTTACGGGAGCGCAGTTTTTGGGGTTGAGGCCATTCAATATAGGTCATTGGATAGAGAAGGTTGGTTGGGTTGATTACAATTACCAATGAATAATTTTTAAAAAACATTTAACAATTATGTAATAGGTTGCTCTTTACAAAAAGAGATAAATGGAAAATTGAATTCAAAAAATAATAATAAACGAACTAAAGTGTTTTTAAATTCACGTTTAACCCTTCTATAATATCTTCTATATTTATAGGTACATATGAAATTCGGGCGGTCTTAAATCCTTCTTCGAATAATATAAATCATTTCTTTTTTCTCAATGGATTATAGTCTAATTCACCAATTTCTATTGTCTTATTTTCTATTTTAAGAGTTTAACTCATTATATATCCTACCACTATCAGATACTTCGAAAAAAAAAAACCGCTATTCGGACATTTAATTCTAGGGTTCGTCCTAACCATCAATCGCAATGGTTCTTAAAGGCCTAATTTTCATTATCGCCATTATTATAAATTATCTAAACCAATACTCAAAACACCATTATGAAAAACGTACTTATTTTATTTGCAGGATTGATCTTTACGGTTGGTTCTTTTGGCCAAGTAGCGTATATGCAGTACAGGAAAGTTCCTGCAGACCGCGAAGGCGAATTTGTTGAAAAGGAAACCAAATATTGGTCAAAAGTGGCCAAGTCTGCTATTGATAAGGGCCAAATGACTGGTTGGTCCCTTTGGAGAAAAGTGGGAATAACAGAAGTAGATGCACCCAATTACGTATTTGTGAATAATTTTGAAAGTGTTGATAAAATTGACCAGTCTGCTATTTGGTCCGAGAGCAATATGAAAACAATGGGTATTACCCCAGGTCTGGTGGAAACAAATTCCTTTGCACCAGTTACATTTGATTATTGGATGCAACTTGAAGATACTGTTCAAGGGGAATACAAATATGCCGTTGTTAACTATGCTATGCCTGAAAATAGAGGTGCGTTTATTGAAGAAAACAAAACACTTTGGAAACCTTTTCATGAGAAAAATATAAAGGCAGGAACAATGGGTATTTCATCATGGGGAATGATGTCCGTTATTACTCCGACCGGAAATAAATCTCGATTTTCAGTAATGACGTGGGACGGTTTCAATAAAATGTCAGATATGCTCAAATATTTAAGTTATTCTGCTCCCGATAATTCCGATGGTACATGGAATGAAGTTCTTTCAAAAACTAAAATGGGAGAAATATTGCCCAAGGGCTTTGAATATAGCATTATTTATGAACTGGTGATGAGGGTATCTGCCGAACCTAAGAAATAACCATTATTAGTTTTAAAGCGCGGTTTTACCGCGCTTTTTTTGTTTAATATTTTCTTAGAATTTTTTAGTGGCGACACAAAATTTCACTTTCACATGGCTTGTATTACAGCTCAATCCGTCCAATATTCTGTTCTTTAGCGAGTCAATTTGTACAATCGATTCTTCCTTTGCCCGTTTTTGTTTATAGTGAAGTTGCTTACCAGGTACCCGCAGGAGAAAATAAAAAGTCAATAGGATTATCAATGTCATATAAATACTGAAAGCCTTTAGTTTCTTTCTCACAAAAGGGTTCTAAAAGTTTCAACATATTATTATATCCTTCTACTGTTAAAGCACAATAAAAAGTTTTGTTATCACTACTAAGTATTCCTTCATCTGTTTTAAAGAGTCCAAGAATTAAATTACAATTTCGAATTTCAATAAAATCAACTTTAGAGAGGTCTAGTTTTTGTTTTCTATTTACAATTGTATCCTTTATTAATTCTCTAAATTTAATAACTTGACTTTTATCAAAGTTGTATAATCTAACAACGTTTTCTCCAAATTCATTTATATTTTCTATATAGTCTAGTTCCACTAAATAAGTGTTAGATAAATTATCGCTAAGGTGTTTGTTTATGGATATTTGATTAAGACCCTAAGATTTCAAAAATGAATTTCGTTAAGGAAATTCATTAGCATTAAGGTATTACTCTTTAAACACTCTCTAGTCCATAAATATACAAGGTGTTGGCCTTTTATGGTTTTTAATGGTTCAATATTTTTTAAAGTTAATTGAATCTTTTTCTTAAATGATCTAAACGATAATATTTAGCATGGTATCGGCCTAATTTTAGGATAAATTTTATGCTATCAGTATGGGAGCAATAATGAAATATTTTAAAATCATAGCCTGGTTAGTAGCAGCTTTATGTTGGTAGCCAGTATGAATCCATGCCCTAGTGGCTATTTTAATGATCCCGATGCCCCTGTAACCTCATCACCAGCAGAAATGCAGCGGTATTTGAGCAAAGTATCAGGACCTTTGTTGGATCGTATAGATATCCATATAGAGGTGACACCGGTACCTTTTGATAAACTGTCGGAGGAACGAAAGGGTGAAGGTAGTGTTGAAATTCGCAAACGTGTAACTGCCGCTAGGGAGCTACAGACTGAAAGATTTGACAAAATGAACCATGTCCACTACAATGCCCAAATGAATACCAAGCATATTAGACAGTATTGCAAACTGGATGATATTTCAAAATCCTTGTTGAAAAATGCTATGGAAAGGTAGAACCTCTCTGCAAGGGCGTATGACCGGATGTTTAAGGTGGCCCGGACCATTGCAGACCTGGACACTTCCCATGAAATTAACGGAGCACATATTGGTGATGCTACCCAATACAGATCTCTGGATAAAGAAGGTTGGTTGGGATAAAAACACTAGAAAAATACAAGTATGATATTATTTTATTGAGAATTAGAAGATTTTCTAAACTGACAATTGTATATTTAAGAACTACAAATTAATAATCACCTTATGACAACAAAAATTAACTTAAAATCAATTTTATTGGCATTTTTCAGCATGACTTTGGTCTTGACCTCTTGCAAGACCGAGAAAAAGGTTGAAGAAATAGCGAAGCTTTCCATCGACTTTGAAAAATACGAACTGGATAATGGGCTGGATGTAGTCTTGCACCAAGATAAAAGTGACCCCATTGTTTCGCTTGCAATCCAATATGGCGTAGGCTCCAACAGGGAAAAAACGGGACGAACAGGATTTGCACATTTGTTTGAACATATGTTGTTCCAAGAATCGGAGAACGTGGGTCAGGACCAATTCTTTAAAAAAATACAAGACGCAGGAGGTACCTTGAACGGCGGAACTTGGAAAGATGGTACCGTGTATTATGAGGTGGTTCCCAAAAATGCCATGGAAATGATCATGTGGTTGGAAAGTGATCGTATGGGCTATTTGATCAATACCGTTACCGAGTCGGCTTTTGATAACCAGCAGGAGGTTGTACAGAATGAGAAGAGACAGCGCGTGGACAATAACCCGTATGGACATACGAGCTGGGTGGTGGATAAGAATTTATATCCAGAAGGACACCCTTACAATTGGCAAGTAATAGGGGAATTGGCGGATCTTCAAAATGCTACCGTTGATGATGTAAAGGAATTTTATGATCGTTTTTATGGTCCCAATAATGCCACCCTGGTGTTATCCGGAGATTTTGAAACAGCAGAGGCAAAATCTTTGATTGAAAAATATTTTGGGGAGATAAAACGTCGTCAGGAAGTTGTACCCATGGCACCGCAGCCAGTAACCCTATCAGAGACCAAGCGTTTGTACCATGAAGACAATTTTGCTAAAACACCTCAGCTAACGATGGTTTGGCCAACGCCCCAGCAATACACGGAAGATGCATATGCCCTTGATTTCTTGGGAGAAATTCTAGGTAATGGAAAAAAGGCACCCTTGTATAAAATTTTGGTAAAGGAAAAGGATCTAACATCTCGTACAGCGGCCTATAATAATGCACAAGAATTGGCCGGGGAATTTCAAATTAGAATCACTGCCAATAATGACAAAAGCCTGAAGGATGTGGAAGCAGGAATTTTTGAAGCCTTTGCTCTTTTTGAAAAAGAAGGAGTTTCAGATAGGGATATTGAGCGTATCAAAGCAGGATTGGAAACCCAATTTTACAATGGTATTAGTAGCATCTTGGGAAAAGGTTTTCAATTGGCTCAGTACAATGTTTTTGCCGGAGATCCAGGGTTTATAGAACAGGACATAGAAAACATTAAAAAGGTCACCAAAGACGATGTGCTTCGCGTGTTCAACACCTATATCAAAGACAAACCTTTTGTAATGACAAGTTTTGTACCAAAGGGAAAAATGGAGTTGGTAGCAGAAAACTCTATAAAGGCTTCCGTAGTAGAGGAAGAGATTAAAGAGAATGTAACCAAGGTAGTAGAGAACAGCAATGAGGAAATTGTAAAAACCCCTTCAAAGATAAATCGTTCAGTGGAACCTAATCAGGGAACTGCTCCAGCATTGTCCATTCCTACTACTTGGACTGCTGAATTAAGCAATGGTATAGCTGTTTATGGAATTGAACAGGATGAAATACCTACCGTAAACTTTAGCCTTGCTATAGAGGGCGGTCATTTGTTGGATAACAAAAACAAAAATGGAGTGGCCAATTTAATGACGGATATTATGATGGAGGGTACAGCCACTAAAACTCCGGAGCAATTGGAAGAGGAAATAGAGTTGTTGGGAGCGTCCATAAATATGTACACTACCAAAGAGTCCATTGTGATTCGGGGCAATACCTTGACCCGGAATTTCGGAAAAACAATGAAGCTCATCGAGGAAATAATAATGGAACCTCGTTGGGATCAGGAAGAATTTGCAAGAATTAAAACAAAAACCATTAATAATATTAAAAGGGATGAGGCCGATCCGAATGCCGTTGCGGAAAAGGTGTACGATAAATTGTTATATGGGGACGATCATATCTTTAGTTACCCAATCAGTGGGACAGAAGCTTCGGTAGAAGCTATTACCATGGACGATTTGAAAGCGTTCTATACACAAAATTTTTCACCATCCATTAGTAAATTCAATGTGGTGGGGAAAATAGACAAGGCAACAGTCTTAGAGAACCTTAAAGATTTGGAAGAAAAATGGGCTACCAAAGAGGTAATTATCCCAGAATTTCCCTTACCGAACAAAAGGGACATGGCGTCTCTTTACTTTGTGGATATACCCAATGCCAAGCAGTCTGTAATTAATATTGGTTATCTGGCCTTACCAAGAACCAATAAGGATTACTATCCTGCTGAGGTGATGAACTATAAGCTTGGAGGCTCCTTTTCTGGAAATGTAAACATGATCTTACGAGAAGAAAAAGGGTATACCTACGGAGCCAGATCAGGGTTCGATGGCGGTAAAGTGCCGGGAACATTTACGGCTTCATCTAGCGTACGGACCAATACTACAGGGGAGTCGGTTCAGATTTTTAAAAATGAGATTGCCAATTATAAAAAAGGGATAACGGCCGAGGATTTGGAATTTACTAAAAATGCCTTGATTAAATCCAATGCACGACGTTTTGAAACCCAGTATTCCTTATTGGGAATGTTACAGGAAATGAGTACCTACGACTTACCCAAAAATTATATCGAAGGAGAAGAGCAAATTGTAAAAGGAATGACATTGGAACAGCACAAAGAGTTGGCCAATAAATATTTGGACGAGTCTAAAATGGCCTATTTGGTCGTCGGTGATGCAGCCACCCAATTTGAACAGTTTGAAAAGATGGGCTTTGACGAAGTGATTTTGGTAGATAAGGAAGGAAAGGAATTAAAGCCTATAAAAATTAAAATGTAATTATTTTAAATGATATGATTCAAAAAGGCATCCAAAATGGATGCCTTTTTTATTTTACAAATCAAATCGCTCCACTAAATATAGTTATGGGCACTAAAAGTTAAATATGATATAAACGGACCATAGGATGCAAAAGATGCAAAAGGCATATAAAAGGAAGGAAAAAGTAGATCTTTTCTTCATAAGTAAAGCTTTATAAAGAAAACGTTCTTAAAAAAGGAAGAATATTCTTACACTGTAAAAGGATTAAATATTCGTTAAGTGGTTAAATAGTAAAGGCCACATTTATTGAGAATAGATATAGAATATGTAGGGAGACTGGAAATGGGTTGAAAAGTGGGCATTTTAGATTTGGAAAGATCATGTCTATCAATTATTAATTTGATAGCCCAAGAGTAGGGAAGCCAGGCGCTATTAAGAATATTTGAAACAGAAACCCTGGTCATGCTTGGGAAGGAAATAGTATTATGGCCCAATTCCAATTTTTGAAATAAAATTATTGTTTTTCTTCCCTTAATTCTTGTGCAAAAACATCTTTAAACACATAGATAGTAATCAAAAACACACCTAGGGTCAGAAGGGGAAGGGCATAATCCCATTCCAATAGCATAAAGAATCCTCCAGACATGATGGCTACACTACCTAGAACCATAATTAGGTTCCAAATGATAAGAATTGTATTTAACTTCTTATTTTTTTTCTCTTTGGAAAAATAAGAAGTTCCTTCCATAATGACCCAAAGGATCAAAGATAGCACAAGTATAACCTGGGTATAAAGGGCAAAAGGGAGGTGAAAAATCTGGATTAGACCATTGATGCTCCAGAAAGAAATCAATATTAATTTGTTGTAGGCCAAAAAAGATTTTTCGGGCTTTTTCCAAAAACGTATGGCATAGAGCACCAGGATACTCACAAAAGCTAATGTCAGTATGGCTGAGGCCAATGGCCAATGTAGCATTTTAAATATAAATCCCAAGAGGATGAAGCACATAGAAACTCTCAAGGGAACACTCAGGATTTTTTTATAGCTTTCCATAACAATCGGTTTAATCCGTTATCTCATATTGCCTTAACATTGGCTTTTAATCCTTCCATGATTCCCAATATGTTGTTCACTGTCTCTTTTAGGTAATGTTTGATGACAACATGGGGAATACGTATGGTTGTAAATCCATTTTTAAATGAATGCATGGCCTCTTCCAAATCATTAATGGCCTGCTCATGGGTCATCATACTATATTCTGTATCTATTTCTATATTGAGTTTAACCCTTGAGATAGCCACATCTACGGATTTTTTACCATCCCACCATTCCAACATAGGGTGCACACCGGCATTTTTAAGGCCATAATACAGCTGTACGGCTTCAACAGGGGTCTTGTTTTTATGGATCAGCTTATTTATTTGAACAAAGTGCTTATCACAAAGTTCAACTCCCAAGGTATCCATGGAATTTTTATGGTCAATATAACTCAATCCTTTTTTACATTGTAAGCACGTCATTAAAGTAGGTCAATTAAGGTTCGGGATTATTATAACCTCAATTTTTCAGGAATATTATCTAGAATTGTCAACTTTTAGACGAACTGCAAATTTTTAGACGAACTGCACTGTTTTAGAGGTTTTATAATTTTATTGGGAGTGGGAAACAAAGTTGATCAACAGTAATTTAAAGAGTGGGACCTCTAGGCATGTATACATTTAAAAAAGGCACATATTTATTGAAATAAGTTTCAAGGGATTATATGTACATTTAGTTTTTTATAAAATAAATGTTCTCCATGAAGTATAAATTTACATTTTGCTTGATTCTTGTTACAGTGCTTTTAAGTTGTCAAGAGGAGCAGAAACCCCAAGGGCAAGAATTAACTATTTCCAAGGCGCCAGTTTTAACTTTGTCCGAAGCTAATAGACTTGCAGACCTGCCTTTAAATTGTATGCAGGTTGAGTATCCAAATAAGCTTGGACAAACTTTGAACGATTCGACTCATTTGAGAAGTCCAAAATCATTACACCCCGCGTTCTATGGTTGTTTTGATTGGCATTCGTCCGTGCATGGGCATTGGTCCCTAGTCTCCTTGTTAAAGCAATTTCCCAACTTAGGTAAATCGGCCTTGATTCGTGAAAAACTGAGGGAGTCGTTATCAGAGGTGAACATAGCTCAAGAAATGGCCTATTTTGAGATGACCGGAAACATTTCTTTTGAGCGTACCTATGGGTGGGCTTGGATATTAAAGCTTTCCGAAGAATTACATACTTGGGATGATCCCATGGCAAAAGAATTGGAAGTTAACCTTGAGCCCCTTACAAGGTTTATTGTTGCATCCTATGAATCGTTTTTACCAAAATTAATTTATCCCGTAAGGGTTGGAGAGCATTCCAATACTGCCTTTGGACTCTCGTTGGCCTGGGATTATGCCCTTGCCGTAAACGATGTTATCTTGATGAAGGCAATAAAGGATGGGGTAGACCGATTTTATACCAATGATGTTGGTTGCCCTATGGATTGGGAGCCGAGTGGGTTCGATTTCCTCTCTCCCTGTTTGGAAGAAGTAAATCTGGTGCGTAAAGTTTATGCCAAGGATGCCTTTAAGAAATGGTTGGATACTTTTATGCCCCAATTGGCAGACCCCAATTTTAAATTGGCACCTGGGAAAGTGGTGGATAGGACCGATGGGAAACTAGTGCATTTGGACGGACTCAATTTTAGTAGGGCCTGGTGTTTATACGGTATAGTGGAAACGCTTCCGGAATATGCCCATTTAAAGAATATTGCAAATGCCCATATCAACTATTCCCTTCCAAACATTGTAGACGATAATTATGGTGGCACACATTGGCTGGGCACATTTGCACTTTACTCTTTAAATAAAACCAAGTAATATGTTCAAAAAAATAGGTCCGGGGGTATTGGTGGCAGCTGCATTTATTGGCCCAGGAACGGTCACTGCATGCACTTTGGCCGGGGTACAGTTCGGTTTCACTTTGTTATGGGCTATGCTACTTTCCATAATTGCTACTATTGTACTTCAGGAAATGTCGGCTAGGTTGGGGATTATTACCCAACAGGGCCTGGCAGACGTTATTAAGGAACAGATTCAAATCCCATTATTTCGTAATCTGGTTATTGGGATTATCCTTGGGGCCATCGTCATAGGAAACACAGCGTACGAAGGAGGCAACATAGGCGGGGCCACCCTGGGCCTAGAAGCTATTTTCGGCAATGAACACGTTGCGTACTATCCTTTTATTGTTGGGATTATTGCGTTTATGCTTTTGTATTTTGGAAATTATAAAATGTTGGAAAAGGTATTGGTTACCTTGGTGATTGTCATGAGCCTTTCTTTTTTACTCACGGCTATCATTACCAAACCAAATATATTGGAAGTACTTAAGGGCATGTTGGTACCTACCATGCCAGCAAACAGCATTTTTACGGTAATAGCATTGGTTGGGACCACCGTGGTCCCCTATAACCTGTTTTTGCATGCCTCCCTGGTCAGTGAAAAGTGGAAAACCAAAGAAGATTTGAAAACAGCAAGAAAAGATACTTTTATCTCAATCACGCTGGGAGGAATGGTTTCCATGGCTATTATCATAGCCGCTACCACCATCCCAAAGGGAGATGTTTCTACGGTATTGGATTTGGCAAAAGGCCTGGAGCCTTTGTACGGAAATGCAGCCAGGTATTTTATGGGGATAGGACTTTTTGCTGCTGGCATCACTTCGGCAATTACGGCTCCCTTGGCAGCTGCCTATGTGGTTAACAGCTGTTTTGGGTGGAAGGCTGGCCTTAAGGATCTAAAATTTAAACTGGTGTGGATGACCATTATAATATTGGGAGTCCTTTCACTAACATTTGGGATTTCCCCAATAGAAATTATACAATTCGCACAAGTGACCAATGGTATTTTATTGCCATTTATCGCCATTTTTTTGTTGTGGGTTGCAAATAAGGTAGCCCTAATGGGCCCCTTTAAAAATTCGACCTCACAAAATGTACTCGGTATTTTTATAATTTTATTGGCAATTCTATTGGGAATTAAGAGTATTTTGAAGGTAGTTGGACTCTTTTAGATGGAAAAGAACTATATAGATATCAATTGTGATGTAGGGGAAGGAATAGGGAATGAAGAAATCCTTTTTCCTTTTATTTCCTCTTGTAATATTGCTTGTGGCGGCCATGCTGGAGATAAGGAAATCATGCGGAAAATAGCTATTTTGGCCAAAAAGCACCAAGTAAAAATTGGCGCACATCCATCTTATCCCGATAAAGAAAATTTTGGAAGGGTATCCCTATCGATACCTTTTGAGGTGTTGAAAACTTCCATTTTGGAACAAGTTTCTGCTTTATTACCGGTTCTGGAAACACAAGGGGTGGCATTGCACCATATAAAGGCTCACGGTGCTTTGTATAATGATATTGCAAAGGATAAGGGATTGGCCTCTGTTTTTTTGGACGCTGTAGAGCAGTTTAAGGAAGTGGCTCATATTTACGTGCCCTTTGGGTCTGTTTTAAAAGAAGAAGCGTTAAAACGCGGGTTTAATATAATGGTAGAGGCCTTTGGTGACAGAAACTATAATTCGGACCTTACTTTAGTTTCTAGAAAAACCCCCAACGCCGTTATCGAAGAACCCAAGGACGTCTTGGAGCATATCGTGAATATGGTTAAAAATAACACGGTAAAGACCATCAATGGAACAGAGCAAAACATTAGCGCAGAAACCTATTGTATTCACGGAGATACTCCTTCGGCAATACAAATATTAATGTATCTTTCAGAAGAATTGCCCAACCAACAGATCTATTTAAACAAGTGAACCCTTTAATAATTTCCATTCGCCCTTTTGGGGATTTTGCCGTACTGGTAGAATGGCCCAATAAAGTTGAAGAGCAGATCTTGAACGATATCCTTCATTTCATTCACCATTTAAAAGTCAACCATTTAAATGAAAAAGAATGGGAAATGGTGCCAGCTTATAACTCTTTGGCCCTTATTCACCGGAAAGGTAAAATCGATTTTAAAACTTTTAGCAAAGATTTGGAAGAATGGTATTCCCAGAAATCTGGAGACCATTCGGTAGAAAAATTTCAATGGGAACTGCCGGTTTGCTATGAAGGGGATTTTGCTGTTGATTTAAAGGAGGTGGCCGAAAAATTGGGCATGGCCCCATCCGATTTGATTTCCTTGCATACAAATCATGTTTATACTGTCTATGGAATTGGTTTTCTTCCTGGGTTCATGTATTTGGGAGGATTGCCCTCTTCCTTGGAAATCGACAGAAGGGAAACCCCTCGGCTAAAAGTTGAACAGGGATCGGTTGGACTAGCCGGTAAACAAACGGGAATATACCCTCAAGAATCTCCCGGAGGCTGGAATATTATTGGGAATTGTCCCGTTCCTCTATTTAATAAGGACAATGAAAATCCTTGTTTTGTAAATGTTGGGGATAAGATAAAATTTTACGCCATTACAAAAGGGCAGTATGACCTACTTAAATTACAGGGGGAAGTTGGGATTTATAAATTGAAAAAAACTAAGGTGGATGCTTAAGGTTATAAAATCTGGTTTTTTTACTACCGTCCAGGATTTGGGCAGGTTTAATTATAGGAACAAAGGGGTGCCCGTAAGTGGAGCAATGGACTCTTTTTCCTGTGCCATGCTTAATATGTTGCTGGAAAATATTAAAAAGGCTGCAGTACTGGAAATTACAATGACTGGACCTAAACTGGAATTTGAGCTGGACACCTATATTGTCGCGGGGGGCGCAGAACTGTCCATGAACTTAAATGGACAACCCATAAAAAATTTCAAGGTTTATAAGATTACGGCAGGTGATGTGGTTTCGTTTGGAAAATTGGAACACGGATTAAGATCGTATCTCGCCATAAAAGATGGTTTTAAAACTCCCTTAGTTTTAGGAAGTAGATCGTACTTTAAACCTTTGACCATTTCATCACGGATTGAGGATTTTGATCAGTTACCTTATGATAAATGCCAAAATTTTTCACCAAAATTACAGGAATTAAAAGTACATTCTTTACTTAAAGAAAAAGTTTTGGAGGTTTTTGAAGGACCGGAATTCAGATTGTTGACAGACCATCAAAAGAGTGCTTTATTTGGCAACGATTTTACGGTAGCCAAAGAAAATAACCGTATGGCATATCAGCTCAATGAGACCATTGATGGGCATTCTATTTCCATGCTGACCTCTGCCACACTTCCCGGTACCGTTCAGCTTACCCCTTCAGGAAAATTGATAATATTGATGAAGGACGGACAGACCACAGGGGGCTATCCGCGTATCTTACAGCTTTCGGAAAAGGCGATTTCAATCCTTGCACAAAAGCGATATGGGGATCATCTTTCTTTTAAGTTGATATAGAAAATCCCACCTTTTTGTATACTTCTTCAAACGGCACCCTAAATCTGGGGCCATAAATGCCATTTTCATCCCTTACCCCGCATCCTATGACCATTGTGATTTCTGCTCCATAGGGTAGTCCCAATATTTTTTT
>JBLGAT010000019.1:0-40438 GCA_047612485.1 Psychroserpens sp. | reverse complement strand
TAAGGGCAGGAATAATAAATGCTGCTGGAGATCTTACGACCTGGGGTACCAAGGTAAGTGGTGAAAAATGGTTGATCGGTATCGCCAATCCGTTGAGCAAGGATAAAATATTTTCATGGTTGCCCATTGTAGAATCTTCAGTGGCAACCTCGGGCAATTACGAGAAATATGTAATTTTTGGAGGTGTAAAATATACCCATATCATTGATCCGCGAACAGGGCACCCTGCCACAGGAATCAATAGCGTATCTATTTTTACAAAAACAGCAGAACTTAGTGATGCCTTGGCCACTGCGGTTTACATTATGGGCATTGATACGGGATTGGCGTTGATTTCCCAACTACGGGGAACTGAGGCCATCATTGTGGATAGTGAAAATAAAATTCACAAAAGCAATGGCATTATCTTCGAGAATAATAAGTAGCTTTAAATCCGAAGCGCATTTTACAATTGTTCCAAATGAAAAGAATACTATTGATCTTTTTTTTAGCCATATCACTGACTTCCTGCGTTGCAGTAAAGGAGTATGATAAGGTGTATCTGAATGATGAGGAAATGCAATTGGCCATAAAAAGCATGGAGCAGTTCGAAATCAATTTTCAGATATACAGGGAAGCTGCTTCTGGTGGTAACGGAGGTAAAACGGGTGGCGGTTGCGGCTGTAATTAAAGAGGTTATGAAAAAAATTTTCTTGGGTGTTTTTAGTCTCTTTTCTTTAATCGTTTCTGCACAGGATGAACCCACAGCCTACAAAAAGCGTGTTTTAGAGGCTACTGAAATAGATGTGCTGTTCAGTTATTATAATCAGGATGGTGTACATGCTGCTGTATCCGGGGGCGATGGGACAGAGGAATTGACAGATGTAACATCCAGTTTGATCGTAAAAATGCCTATTGGAGAAGATGATGTTCTTACTGTAGATGTTGGAATTTCGGCCTATACCTCCGCCTCTTCCAGTAATGTGAATCCCTTGGATGGGAATCCAAATCGCCCGGTAAGTCCATATATAGCTTCCTCTGGAGCATCAAGAAGTGATGTTCTCGCCCACGTGACACCATCATATCAACATAGTTCTGATGATAGGAACTCCATTTGGGGAGTGAAGGGGTATATCTCATCCGAGTACGATTATTTCTCCTTGGGTTTTGGTGGGAGTTATACTCGTTTGTTCAATGAGAAGAACACGGAGGTAAGTGCTAGTGCACAGGTTTTTTTGGATACTTGGAACCCACAATATCCCATAGAGCTCAGAGGTGGTTTTTTTGATGACCGCATAAGCGGAAATGGCACATATGACCCGGCATTCTCAGCGTTTGAAAATAAGAAAAGGAACTCTTATTCCCTCTCCCTTAATTTCTCCCAAATATTGGGCAAAAGGGTTCAGGGGTCTTTATTTGTAGATCTTGTTTCCCAAAATGGATTGCTGAGTACGCCATTTCAAAGAGTGTATTTTGGGGATCGGAACGACTTTTTTATTGATGAATTTCAATTGGCCGATGACGTGGAACGTTTACCCGATACCAGGGTTAAAGTCCCGGTGGGGGGGCGTCTCAATATCTTTGTCAACGATATGTTCATTATACGTTCCTATTATAGGTTTTACAGTGATGATTGGGGGATCAATTCCCATACCGCAAGTATAGAAGTGCCTATAAAGGTGAGCAGTGCTTTTACTATTTATCCCATGTACCGTTTCTATACCCAAATTGCTGCTGATTATTTCTATGAAAAGGAAGTGGCATTGTCTACGCTGGATTACTATACCTCAGATTATGATCTTTCTGCTTTTGATGCGCATCAATATGGAATGGGGATCCGCTATAAGGATATTTTTACCACGGCAAAAATATTCTCCTATGGCCTGAAGTCCCTAGATCTTCGCCTGAATCAATACGATAGGAGCGATGGATTGGGTTCTTTTATTGTCACAGTTGGGGCATCGTTCGTAGCAGATTAGCAGGGTATTGAAAAATTTCACATGAATAACTGCCTGGTTTTTATTGTTTTAAAAAATTCACTTAAAAGTTGAAACATATTTTTGTGCCAAACTGAATTGAATGGTTTTACCTCCAAAAAAATTGTAAATTCGCAGTCCAAGGGAAGATTGAATATGTTAGATAAATTAAATTACGTTAAACAGCGCTTCGATGAGGTTTCAGACCTTATCATTCAACCCGATATTATAACGGATCAGAAGCGCTATGTTCAGTTGAACAAGGAGTATAAGGACCTTAAAGCATTAATGGAAAAAAGGGAGGAGTATATTGCCCTGACCAATAATATGAAGGAGGCCGAAGAAATATTGTCCGATGGTAGTGATCCTGAGATGGTGGATATGGCCAAAATGCAGTATGAGGAGGCCAAAAGTGGCTTGCCCAAATTGGAGGATGAAATTAAATTTCTTTTGATCCCCAAGGACCCTGAAGATTCCAAAAATGTGGTTATGGAGATCCGTGCCGGTACAGGCGGGGACGAGGCGAGTATTTTTGCAGGCGACCTTTTTAGAATGTATACGAAATATTGTGAATCCAGGGGGTGGAGCACCAATGTCATTGATCTAAGTGAAGGTACCAGTGGAGGTTACAAAGAAATTCAGTTCGAAGTAAATGGGGAAGATGTCTATGGTACACTAAAATTTGAAGCTGGGGTACACCGGGTGCAAAGAGTGCCACAAACGGAAACCCAAGGAAGGGTACATACCAGTGCCGCTACGGTAATGGTATTGCCAGAGGCGGAAGAGTTTGATGTGCAGATTGACCCCAAAGAGGTTCGAATCGATTTTTTCTGTTCTTCGGGACCGGGAGGTCAGTCGGTGAACACTACCTATTCTGCGGTGCGTTTAACCCACCTTCCCACAGGTTTGGTGGCACAATGCCAAGATCAGAAATCACAGCATAAGAACAAGGATAAAGCCTTTAGAGTATTGCGTTCCCGTCTCTATGATATGGAATTGGCCAAGAAACAGGAAGCAGATGCCGCTAAAAGAAACTCTCAGGTGAGCAGTGGTGATCGATCCGCAAAAATTAGGACCTATAATTATTCGCAAGGAAGGGTAACCGATCATAGAATTGGCTTTACCCTTTATGATTTGTCCAATATTGTGAACGGTGATATTCAGCGCTTCATTGATGAATTGAGATTGGTGGAGAACACAGAGAAACTTAAAGAAGCTTCTGAAATATTTTAAAGCATACAAGCCAACTGGAAACAGTTGGCTTTTTTATTACCTCGATCATTATTATGACCAATAAGCAATTAGTAGACCAAATACGCATAAAACAATCGTTCCTTTGTATAGGACTGGATGTTGATATCAATAAGATCCCAAAACATTTATTATTGGAGGAGGATCCTATATTTGCCTTTAACAAGGCCATTATTGATGCTACACATCATTTATGCGTTGCCTATAAGCCCAATGTTGCTTTTTATGAGGCTCATGGTCTAAAAGGGTGGAAGTCCCTGGAGAGAACTATACAGTATCTGAATACGCACTATCCAGAGCAGTTTACCATTGCAGATGCCAAGAGAGGAGATATTGGGAATACATCTGCCATGTACGCCAAGGCCTTTTTTGACGACTTGGGGTTCGATTCGGTAACTATTGCACCCTATATGGGAAAGGATTCGGTAGAACCATTTTTGGCGTTTGAGAATAAACATACCATTCTATTGGCATTGACCTCCAATGAAGGGGCCTATGACTTTCAGACCCAAATAGTAGACGGAATGGAATTGTACAAAAAGGTGTTGACCACATCAAAAACGTATAAAAATGCCAAGAACCTTATGTATGTTGTTGGTGCAACCAAAGCAAGCTTCTTAACAGATATTAGAAAGATAATTCCCGACAGCTTTTTATTGGTTCCGGGGGTTGGTGCCCAAGGAGGGAGCTTAAGTGAGGTATGCCAATATGGAATGACCAAAGACGTGGGCCTTTTGGTAAATTCTTCCCGGGGAATTATTTACGCTTCTAAGGGCACTGATTTTGCTGATGCAGCAAGAGTCAAGGCCGAAGAACTACAAACGCAAATGGCTTCCGAGTTGAAAAGGGTAATCTAATAGTAGCCTATAGCAACCCTTCTAACATCTTATTTATTTTCGAGGCTTTACGCTCAAAAAACTCACCCAACTTTGCATCTGAATTTTTGATTTGCGAAGCCTTTTCCATGAATAGGGCATACTGATATTCGAGAAAACTGATCGCATCGTTGCTTTTGGTAATGGGAGTGGTGGAGCCTACCCTGCAGTATTGATTTTCCATCGTTAATTTTTTCTTTCAAAGATAAGCGATTATTGAGAAAGTCTTCTGTTAAGAAATCGTTATATATCTAAGAATCAGGTAGGTTGTCCAAAAGTTTGTTTTTTTATGTCTTCAATATTCTAAAAAGCGAGTCTTTGGTAGAAACCAGGTTGGTAAAGATTATGTCTCTAAAACGATGCAAGTAGTATTCTTTAAAGGATTTTAAATTACTTTTATAAAAAAAATAGTTTGCTAAACTACACAACTTACCTTCACACCACCTCCGATAAATGGGTCACCTTTGTCCACGGTGCAGGGGGCAGTTCTTCTATTTGGTACAAGCAGGTGAGGGAGTTCAAGGAGCATTTCAACGTACTTCTTTTAGATTTAAGAGGGCATGGAGATTCAAAACCCCTCCTGAAGGATGCATTTAATGATAAATATACTTTTGATTCCATTACCAAGGATATCGTGGAGGTCATTGAACATGAAAAAATAAAAACTTCTCATTTCGTAGGTATTTCATTGGGTACTATTTTGATAAGAAATCTAGCCGAGAAATATCCCAATAGGGTAGAGAGCATGATCATGGGAGGTGCCATCATGAAATTAAATTTTAGGTCCCAGGTATTGATGCGCACAGGAGTGGTTTTAAAATCTGTGGTACCCTATATTTGGTTGTATAAGTTCTTTGCCTTTGTGATCATGCCCAACAAGAACCATAAGGAATCACGGTCTTTATTTGTAAGGGAAGCTAAAAAATTATATCAAAAAGAGTTCATCCGATGGTTTAAGCTCACTACTGAAATTAATCCATTACTGCGCTTTTTTAGGAGTATGGAAATTGGAATTCCAACGCTATATGTAATGGGAGAGGAGGACTATCTCTTTTTGCCTACTATCCGTAAAATTGTGGACAGCCATAAAACTTCGGAGCTCATTGTAGTTCAAAATTGTGGACATGTGGTTAATATAGAGCAACCTAAATTTTTTAATGATACCGTTATTGGTTATTTATCGAGCCAATAAGAGGCAGTATATAGATTTAGGCTTAAAACATATAAAAGAAAAAGGTCGACCAATTGGTCGACCTTTTTCTTATGATTGCTCACTAGAGTGAATTAGTTAACATCCCAGAATAATTTTATCCAAAAAATGTAAAAGAACAAAATCTGTATCCAGTTTATTTTATGTAGCGCATTGGGACATTTTTTTTTGGAACAGGACAGGGATGCTGGATACAATAAAAAAGCCGATTCTTTTTTTGAATCGGCTTTTTTAAATTCTGTACAGATTTTTTTAATATCCTTGATTTTGAACCATCGAGGGGTTGGTGTCAATTTCAGACTGAGGTATTGGAAATACTAATGAAGTATTATTCCAAGCGATACCGTTAATGGATCTTTGTTTCCTTTTAATATCATTTAAAATAAACCCTTCAAAAGCCAATTCCAGTTGGCGTTCATTAAAAATCAAATCTAAGGTTAATGGTCCTAATAAGGGCAATGCGTTAGACCTAGCTCTTAAAGCATTAATTTCTGTCAAAGGGTTTAATCCGATACTTGAGCCTAATATAAAATTACTTTCCAAACGAATTAGGTGCATTTCTGCTATTCTAAAAATGATAATATTACCAAATTGGTTTGTATATTTTAAGCTAAGCCGCCTCTCGTTAGCGGGATTGATATAAGTAAAATTAGCCCGTTGTTCTGTAGGATCGTCAAAGAGATCTAAATAGGCATCCTCTACAGTGATATCTCCTCCACGTCCACCATCGGCTTCTGAGGCATAATGAGTTATTAATTCGTTGGTTCCCGTTTGGCTCGTTACCTGAAAGCTGAAGATATCCTCACTACTGTCGACGTCATTATTAAATGCACTTGCAAAATTAGTAGCCAAAGAATGCCCACTATTTGCCAAGACATCATCTGCTGCATCTCTAGCGTCTGTATAGTTTCCTTGTTGCAAGTAAACTCGTGCTAGTAGGGCCTGAGCTGCATATTTGTCTGCATAGAAGGAATTGTCGGATGGTAGTAAATTATAAGCATCAGTCGCATCTAAAATGACCTGTACATATACTTCCTCAACAGTATTTCTGGCTGTTTCTTGGTTCGCAGAATAATCAATTATACCAGATAGTCTAAGAGGAACTCCTAATTGAGGATTTGCTTGACCCGATACATAAGGTGAAGCAAAATTACGGACTAAATCAAAGTAATTTAATGCTCTTAGAAATTTAGCTTCTCCTTCAATTCTGTTTTTTTCTTCAGTACTACTTGTGACCGTTTCCAAGTTGTCTAACACCAAATTGGCTTGGTTTATAGTTTCATAGGAATTGCCCCAGATACCATCAACAAAGCCATTATCTACTAAAAGATCCTTAGTAAATGCTTGTCTTGGATCTAGAAATGTTCCTCCCCAAAATACTTGGTTGGAGGTCCCTAACAAATCTACCATTAATTGTAAACGCCCGCCATATGTGGCTGCCTGACCAGCTTCGTCGTATGTACCCACCAAAATTGCTGAAATATTGGCCTCTGATGTAAAGGCTAACTCTCCTGGTAGGTTATCTGTTGGATTGATCTCTAATTCCTTTTCACAACTGGTGATTAAAAGGAATACGGAAAACACGTATAATAATTTATGTAACTTCATGATTCTCTTTTATTAAAAATTAATATTAACACCCATTGTAAGCGTTGTGGCAGGAGGAGCAGAATAAAAGGTCTGTCCTGGATTGTTCTGTCCATCTACATCACTTCTAGCTTCTGGATCTTCGAAAGGGTAATTGGTAACGGTCAACAAGTTGATTCCTGTTAAATAAACCCTTAGTTTGCTTAAGCCCATTTTATCTATTACCTCATTAGGTAAAGAATATCCAAGTGTTAAATTTCGTAAACGCATAAAATCTGCTTCTGCCAAAAAACGTGTAGATTGAGCAGTACCATTTCCCGCAAACAATCTTGCTTGTGGCACATTGGTAATGTCTCCTGGTTGTTGCCATCTTTGCAGTTGATCTCTACTTTGATTGTCATAAAAATCACCATTTACAGATTGAAAGCGGCCACCTGCGTTGTAAATACTTGCGCCCCACTCTCCCTGCAGTGTAAATGAAAAATCAAAGTCTTTGTAAAGTATGGTGTTGGTCATACCAGTTGTAAGTTCCGGAAATGGATTTCCAGCGATAATGCGTTGTGCTTCATTAGGATCTGTAGTAGTGGCCCTATTTAAGCTACCGTCAGGATTCTCCGTATTTAAATAATACAATGCATCCCCATTGGCAGGGTCAACACCAGCATATTCTCTCAAGTAAAAAGCGGCTACATTTTCACCAACTCTGTTTATGTTCTGACCATTAACGATATCAGCGTTATTGTTTGGCAGAGACTTCAATTCATTAATGTTATTGCTAATATTAAAATTAGTAGTCCAGCTTAAATTATCGGTGGAAATATTTCTAGTATTTAAAACAAATTCGATACCTTTTCCTTGAAGTATTCCTATGTTTTGATTAATACTGACTGCCCCACTACTAGGAACCAGGGGTACACTGAACAAAAGGTCTTGCGTATCTTTAACATAATAATCCAATTCACCAGAAATTCGATTGTCCAAAAAGCCAAATTCTATCCCGAAATCTGTTTGTGTGGATTGTTCCCACGTAAGGTTGGAATTTCCTGGTTGTATTGGCGCTAATCCAGGTCTTTGGTTGTACGATACACCTGAAAATAAGAAAAGAGAAGGATAGTCACCACCAATATCTGCATTACCTAATTTACCCCAACTTCCTCTCAGTTTTAAAAAGGATAAGGTTTGTGAATCCTTTAAGAAGTTTTCCTCAGACATAATCCAACCAGCTGACACGGCTGGGAATGTACCAAATCTTACATTCTCACCAAATCTAGAAGATCCGTCACGTCGGATACTCGCCTTAAAAAGATATTTTCCATCAAAATCATAAGTGGCCCTAGCAAAATATGATGCAAAGCTACTTTTTAAATTCACGCCTGTTCCAGCCGTTATTTCTGCACCCCCGCTAACGGTTGACAAATCATCGGACGGAAATTGTTGACTAGTAACACTGGTGATTCTTCTGGTGTATTTGATAAACTCAGTACCAGCAACAATATTTATGCTATGTTTTTCGTCAAATGTTTTATCAAATGTCGCATAATTACTGTAGGTATAGCTTTCAGAAGCTAGATCTGAAGCAAAAGCTTCACCATTAGTAGATTGAAATAATGCATTTTTCCCTCTAAAGCTATCTTCAGTTTGGGAAAATAGATCGTATGAGAAGTCGGAGTTCAATTTTATGGATGGTATGAATTGATATTCCCCATACACTTTTCCTACAGTTCTTCTAATAATGGTATTGAAGAAAGCATTTTCAGCATCTAGCAAGAAATTTCCATAAAGAGTGTTTGGATTTGGAGTTCCATCTGCAAGTCTAGGTTGTGATAATGGAGATTGTGCGATAGCTTGTAATGGAGTAGCAAAAGCATTGTCATTTGCTATTCGGTCAATTGCCGTTCTAGAGAAACTTAAATTCATGCCAGCTTTGAACTTATCCGAAAACTGGTGGCTTATATTTGTTCGTGCATTAGCTCTTTCTAATTCATTGTCTTTTATTATTCCAGAGGTATTATTGTATGCCCCTGAGAAAAAGTAAGAAGTTTTGGCATCTGCTCCAGATACCGAAAAGTCAGCATCTGTTTGATATCCATCTTGGAAGGCTTGGTTATTCCAATCAGTATCAATTTCAGCATTTCTCCAATCTGTTCCGCCTGATTGAAATTCAAACTCGTCTTCTACAAAAGCCTGTCCTTCATCAGGTGTGAAGAAAGGAGAGTTTCTGCCTGCTTCTGTAAAGAGTTCAACATATTCCTTTGAATTAAGCCAATCCCTTTTGTTGGTAGGTTGACTAAAACCTTGAGCAAGATTTAAGGAAAATTTGGCTTTTCCTTGTTTTCCTTTTTTAGTTGTAATCAATACAACCCCGTTGGCTCCCCTAGCTCCATAAATAGCAGCAGAAGATGCATCTTTTAAAATGTCAATTGATTCTATTTCATTGGAACTAAGTGTTAATAAAGGATTGGTGGGTGCTCCATTACCAATTTCACCTCGACCACCAGTAGGGTCTATTAAAGGAATACCATCCAAAACATACAAGGGTTGGGTTCCTCCACTTACACTTGCAGCACCCCGTACCCTAATGTTAATACCTCCCTCTACTTTTCCATTTGTTTGGGTTACTTGTACCCCAGCAGCTTTAGCTACTAGTGCATTTTGAAGGTTGGGATTGGGAACGTCAGATATATCATCTGAAGTTAGCTTGGAAATATTATCGGTTAAGGTACGTTTACTCTGTGTACCATACCCAACCACAATAACCTCCTCTAATTGTGAGGCGTCTTCTTCCATTTGTACATCTATTATATTTGATGTACTGATACTTTTTTCTATTGTTTTTTGTCCCAAATAAGAAAACACGAGAATACCGCCCATATTGGCATTAATGCTGTAGTTTCCGTCAAAGTCACTTTGGGTTCCAATGGTCGTTCCTTTTACGACAACGTTTACTCCTGGTAACGGTATTCCGTTTTGATCGGTTACTTTACCGGAGATTGATCTTTCTTGCGCAAATGTTAATTGTGCAATCAAAACCAATAAAAAGGTTGAAACTCCTTTTAATTTTGCTTTCATTTTACATCTTTTGAGTTAGTGTATCAAATATGCTACATATTTTTTAATTGAGAATATAAACAACATAAAAATAATTCTGATTTTGTGCGTTTTAAACAAATATCAAAAGAAATGATATTTTATTATTGTTATGATAATTTTAAACAAAAAAACCGGTGCTCCCACCGGTTTTTAACTAACTAACTCAAAAATTACTAATTCAAATAATTAAATACAAAGATTGCATTTTACTTGATTATATAGCTGACATAAGTATTACCAATACGTTATATTAGCTATACTTTAAAGTAACGAATTTTTTTTTAAATTATTGTAGGATAGGGAATTAAATTCTCTCATTATCAGTCCTGTAAGGCGAAAACCTTGCGAAGGACAGCGGTGGTCCTTGAAGATACTTTTGTCCTTATTTCTTTTTCTTCCAAGGCAATCATGGTATAGACACCTGATAAGGCTTCTCGGGTAACATAATCCGTTAGGTCGGGATTAACATTATTGGTTAAAGGTAGGCTGTTGTATCGGGCTATTAAATTGCTCCAAATTTTGTCGGCTCCTGCACGTTCAAATGAACTTTTTATTACTGGATTAAATTTATTGTAAAGTTCGGTTTGCGTTGCGTTTTTTAAATATAGGGTAGCCGCTTCATCATTCCCCAAAAGGATGTTTTTTGCGTCTTCAAAAGTTATCTCTTTAACGGCATTGATAAATATTGGAGTGGCTTGGCTTACAGCATCTTCGGCAGCTCTGTTCAACACTTTTAAGCCTTCATCGGCAAGATTGCCAAGTCCAACATCCCTTAATGTCCTATCTACTTTTTGTAATTCTTCAGGAAGTAGTATTTTAACCAATTCATTTTTATAGAAACCGTCTTCTTTGGTAAGTCTACTTACTTGTTTTTCAATGCCCATGTCCAAAGCCTCCCTTAGGCCATTGGCAATTTCTTCATTCCCAATGCCATAGGTGCCTTGGGGTAATTGGTCAACAACTTGTTGGAGTTCTGCACAGGAAAACAGTTGGAGAGCACAAACAATTAATAAAACTCGCTTCATCATATCATTATTTTGAAATTGATTGTAAATATAGGGTACTTCATATATTAAAGAGACCGTTAGGCTCAACAGCTAAATTAATTTATGAGAAAATAACGGTTTTGTTATTGTATACCATTGTTTTCCTTTGGATATGCAGCTTTACTGCTCTGGACAAAACTATTTTCTCCATATCCTGACCTTTGGCAATAAAATCTTTAATAGTGTGGGCATGGGTCACGGTAACAACATCCTGTTCAATGATGGGACCAGCGTCCAATTCCTCCGTTACATAATGACTGGTAGCCCCAATTATCTTGACGCCTCTCGCAAATGCCGCGTGGTATGGTTTCGCCCCAGCAAAGGCGGGAAGAAAGGAATGATGGATATTTATGATCTTGTTAGGGTATTGGTCTATTGTTCTAGGTGAAATGATCTGCATGTATCTAGCCAGCACAATAAAGTCTATTTCATGTTCCTTTAGAAGTGCCATTTGCCTGTTTTCTGCTTCCATTTTGTTATCCTTGGTCACGGGGATACGATAAAAAGGAATTTGGAATTGTTCCGAGATTTTTTGAAGGTCATTGTGGTTACTTAAAATAAAAGGGATTTCCACGTCCAATTCCCCAGAATTAAACCTGCTCAAAAGATCATATAGGCAATGATTGTATTTCGAAACGAACAGGGCCATTTTTGGTTTAATACCACTGAGATGCATTTTAAACTCCATATTGAACGGAATTGCAATATCATTATCAAACTGTAATTTGAATTGATCAAAGGAAATTGTACTATCGTCAAATTCACTTTCCAACCGCATAAAAAAAACATCGGCCTGCTTATCTACATGTTGGTCAATATATATGATGTTGCCGCCTTTAACATGTATAAATCCAGTTACAGAGCTAATAATTCCTGCTTGATCCGGGCAATTAATTAAAATTGTGGTTTTCAATATGGTTGATTTTAAAGGGTAAAATTAAGGCATTCAAAATTGGGGACTAAATCCCAATGCTATTTTTATAATATTCCGATTTATCCTTTATATATTTTGCACTTTTCGTAAATTGCACCTTTAAAAATGTCTCTAAATTACATATGGAACAAATAAAACCCTACACTCCAAAAAACAAAGTAAGAATCGTTACAGCTGCGTCCTTGTTTGATGGCCATGATGCTGCTATAAATATAATGCGCAGAATTATCCAATCCACAGGAGTGGAGGTTATCCATTTGGGACATGATCGAAGTGTTACTGAAGTGGTAGATTGTGCAATTCAGGAGGATGTGAATGCAATTGCCATGACTTCTTACCAAGGTGGTCATAACGAGTATTTCAAATATATGTATGATCTACTGAAAGAACGTGGAGCATCCCATATTAAAATATTCGGTGGGGGTGGTGGAGTAATCCTTCCGGAGGAAATCAAGGAATTAATGGATTATGGGATTACCAGAATCTATGCTCCAGATGATGGGAGGACTATGGGCCTTCAGGGAATGATCAATGATTTGGTAGAACAAAGCGATTTTCCTGTTCCATCCTTGGTTATTCCAAAAGGAAAAACATTGGTTGAGTCACTTGCTCAGAAGGATGTAAATACTTTGGCAAGATTAATAAGCTTGGCAGAAAACAGGAATGAGGAGTTTAAAGGCCATTTTTCCTCCGTCGATCATAAAAAAAATCAAGTGCCGGTTTTGGGGATCACAGGTACAGGAGGTTCTGGAAAGTCGAGCTTGGTAGATGAATTGGTCCGTAGGTTTTTGATAGATTTCCCAGAAAAGACAATTGGGATCATTTCTGTTGATCCTTCCAAAAGGAAAACGGGTGGTGCATTACTTGGAGACCGTATAAGAATGAACGCCATAAATGACGATCGTGTGTATATGCGGTCATTGGCAACAAGACAATCCAATTTGGCATTGTCCAAATATGTGGAAGAGGCCGTCCAGGTGTTGAAAGCGGCAGGATTTGACCTTATTATCTTGGAAACTTCCGGGATAGGGCAGTCCGATACAGAAATTATCGAACACAGTGATGTATCGCTGTATGTGATGACCCCAGAATTTGGGGCAGCCACACAATTGGAGAAAATTGACATGTTGGATTTTGCAGATCTGGTTGCTATCAATAAATTTGATAAAAGAGGATCATTGGATGCCTTAAGGGATGTAAAAAAACAGTACATGCGCAATAATAATCTTTGGGATATCCCACAAGATGACTTGCCTGTTTTTGGGACTATTGCCTCTCAATTCAATGATCCGGGCATGAATAGAATCTACGGAGCCATTGTAGCTAAATTAGTGGAAAAAGTAGGCGCTGACCTTAATTCTACTTTTATAGCAACCCATGAAATCACTGAAAAGATTTTTGTTATCCCTCCCGCGAGAACCAGATACCTTTCTGAAATAGCAGAGAACAATCGTGCGTACGACGATATGGTAAATGCCCAATCTAAAGTAGCGCAACAATTGTATGGGATTTATAAAACTTTGGAAGGTCTAACGACCGGAGTGCTAGGTCTTACAAAAATAGGTATCAATGATGATATGCTAGATACCAAGAATCCTGAAAATGGCCAGCTTATAGACTTGCTATTAAAAGAGTTTGACAGAGTTAAGATGGACTTGGATCCCTATCACTGGGATAGTATTACCAATTGGGATTCAAAGGTTCAAACGTATAAAGATCCCATTTATAGTTTTAAAGTAAGGGATAAGGAAATTAAAATTGAAACCCATTCCAAATCTTTATCACAAGTGGACATCCCTAAAATAGTACTTCCCAAATACCAGGCATGGGGAGACTTGTTGCGGTGGACCCTGCAAGAAAATGTCCCAGGGGAATTTCCCTATACAGCCGGACTCTATCCGTTTAAAAGGACAGGGGAGGACCCAACAAGAATGTTTGCGGGTGAAGGAGGTCCGGAGCGAACCAATAGGCGTTTTCATTATGTAAGTTTTGGTACACCTGCAAAACGATTGTCCACAGCATTTGATTCCGTGACACTTTATGGGAATGATCCAGGTCATAGGCCCGATATCTATGGTAAAATTGGAAATGCAGGGGTATCGATATGCTGTTTGGACGATGCAAAAAAATTGTACTCCGGCTTTGATCTGAGTGGAATTATGACCTCGGTGAGTATGACCATCAATGGTCCAGCTCCCATGTTGTTAGGATTTTTTATGAATGCCGCCATAGACCAGAATTGCGAAAAATATATTAAGGAAAATAGCCTAGAGAAGGAAGTAGAAGCGAAAATTAATGCCATTTATAAGGATAAGGGAGTAGAAAGGCCAAAGTATATTGGCGAACTTCCCAAAGGGAATGACGGGTTAGGATTGATGCTCTTAGGGATGACGGGGGACCAGGTGCTTCCGAAAGACGTTTATGCCTCCATAAAAAAGACTACGCTAAATCAGGTTAGGGGAACGGTTCAGGCCGATATTTTAAAAGAAGACCAGGCACAGAATACCTGTATATTCTCTACAGAATTTGCCTTGCGACTCATGGGAGATGTTCAAGAGTATTTTATTCAGAACGAGATCCGTAATTTTTATTCTGTATCCATTTCTGGATACCATATTGCGGAGGCTGGCGCCAACCCTATAACACAATTGGCATTCACCTTGTCCAATGGGTTCACTTATGTTGAATATTACCTGAGTAGGGGTATGGATATCAATAAATTTGGTCCAAACCTATCGTTTTTCTTTTCCAATGGAGTTGATCCCGAATATGCGGTAATTGGTAGGGTTGCCCGTAAAATATGGGCAAAGGCGTTGAAGCATAAATACGGTGCTGACCCTAGGGCACAAATGTTGAAATACCACATTCAGACCTCTGGAAGGAGTTTGCATGCACAAGAAATAGATTTTAACGATATCCGTACTACATTACAGGCATTATACGCTATTTACGACAACTGTAACTCCTTGCATACAAATGCCTATGATGAAGCAATAACCACACCCACGGAAGAATCTGTTAGAAGAGCAATGGCCATTCAGTTGATCATCAACAAAGAATTGGGCTTGACCAAAAATGAGAATCCACTGCAGGGGTCATTTATTATAGAGGAATTGACCGATTTAGTGGAGGAAGCTGTATTGTTGGAATTTGATAGAATTACGGAGAGAGGTGGAGTTTTGGGTGCCATGGAAACCATGTACCAACGCTCTAAGATACAGGAAGAAAGTCTTTATTATGAAACACTAAAGCATAACGGAGAGTTTCCAATCATTGGGGTGAATACCTTTTTAAGTTCCAAAGGCTCCCCTACCGTTTTGCCTGAAGAGGTTATCAGGGCCACAGAGGAAGAAAAGCAGGCACAGATCGCAACACTTCAAAATCTTCACAGTCGAAATGATGCCATAGTGGAAAGAGAGTTATCTGAGCTCCAAGATATGGCGGTCAATAACGAAAATATCTTTGAGAAATTGATGGATGTTACCAAAGTGTGTTCATTAGGGCAGATTACAAATGCTCTTTTTGAAGTTGGAGGACAGTATCGAAGAAATATGTAGAAAGTAAAAAGCCTCGATTAAAATCGAGGCTTTTATATTGAGGGAATTTTTGTCGCTTTTAGTCTAAAATCCAAAGGATTCATTTAGACCCCAATTGGAATCGCCATTATCACCTTTCAGGGATCTCTTCCATTTTTTGTAAAGCCTTCTAAAAAGTTTTATTTCCCTTCTCAAAAGGTTGATATATTCTTTTTCCTTTACACCATCTTTTTCCAGACCATTGCAATAGGAGAGGATATTACGTATCATAATATTGATTAGGGCAACGCTTTTTAAGCGGACATCATAGGATTCCGTACATTCTGCCTGGGCAATTTTCTGTGGAATAAGTATGGAATCTGTTATTAAGGAGTCAGCAATAATGTCCCTTAAGCTATTGGATTGGTACAATAACAATAGATCTTTATTGTATGAAACATACGCAGCTATCTCCCTGCTCATCAAACAGAGTTCCAAAGCCTTCCGGTAAATAGGCACAGTGCGTAAATTTTTATAGGGCATTTTTTTGTTTCATCTGGGATTATAGTATAAAATTACGTCGTAATTGTTAATTTTATCTTTGGATTCAAAAGCAATATTGTAATTTAGCTATCGAAAATAAATTATTTAAAATATAAAGATTTGAATGTAAAGATTGACGATTTGAATTGGGGAATCCTAAAATGTCTTCAAGATAATGCGAGGGAATCCTTCGCCAATATTGGACGAAAAGTGGGGCTGACCCCACCTGCGGTGGCAGAACGTGTCAAGAAAATGGAGGATCTTGGTATTTTGGAAGGGTACAAAGCTGTAGTGTCACATACACAGACGGGATATCAACTCCGAGCCATTATTACCCTTCGCGCCTTCATGGGTAAGTTGAAACCATTTTTGGATACCGTGGGTACCTTTGAAGAAGTATTGAATTGCTATAGGATTACAGGAAATGAAAATATTATAATGGAGGTGGTATTAAAAGATCAATTTCATTTAGAGCATTTTATTGACAAATTGATCCAATATGGAGAGACCAGGACCCATATCATTCTTTCTGATGTCGTTTCAGATGCCCCTATAAAAAAGAGAAGAATTATTTAGAGGAAAAATGAAAGCTTACTTTGAACACATGCCTGTGTGAAGTTTGAATAAAAATTAGGGATTATATTCTATGAAATTGCAAGAATTGATTAACTTTATTTCTAAACAAATTTGGCTAGATTATTGATATGTCTAATACTATGAAAAAAATAATTTTCCTGCTCATTCTCAGTAGTGCCCTAAATGTTGCTGCGCAAGAATTGACCTTTAAAAAAGGGGTAGTGACCGATTCTGTAATAATCAATGATTCCATTCAAGAATCCTTTGCCTTGTTCCTGCCAAAGGATTTTGAAATGTCTAAAAATTGGCCGGTTATCTTTCTTTTTGACGAAAAAGGGAGGGGAAGGCAATTGGTACGTTTCTTTCAAGAGGCCGCCGAGAAGGAAGGTTATATTTTAGCTGCATCGAACAATGTGAACGATTCATTACCAATTTCCCAAAACATATTGATTTCGAACAGAATGATCAATAAAACATTTCAACTATTTTCAATACACCCCAAAAGGATCTATACCGGGGGCATAGCGAATGGTGGGCGACTTTCAAGTGTCATTCCCGTATTTGTGCCAAATATAGAGGGGGTGGTGTCTTTGGGTGGAACTCTGGGGAATGTGGAGGTTTTAAGTACAAAGAACATGTTTCACTATATAGGTATCGTTAGTAAAGAGGATTACAACTATATTATCATGTTGAACGATGAGATAATGCTCAATACATTAAAATTTCCAAATCAATTGCTTTTATTGGATGATGGGGATAAGATGCAAGAACTTCATCAGTTGCAAAAGGCTATGCAAATATTCACCTTGGCTTCAATGGCAAGAGGAAATATTGCTATGGATGAATCATTTGTAGATCAGAGTTATAAAGACAACCTGATTGAAATCGATGAATTGATAGCATCCAATAAATTACTGGAGGCAGAAAAACTAATCCAGGAAACCCAATCCGTTTATAGGGTTCATAAAAAAGTTGATGATCTCAAGGAGAAATTAAAGTCGTTGAAAAAGGACAAACAATTTAGAATCCAAAGACGAAACGAAAACAACGTGTTTTTTAAAGAGTCCTTGATCAAGGAGGATTATGCCTATTATCTTGAAGAAGACGTGCTTACCTATAATTTTAATAATTTAGGATGGTGGAATTATCAAATGGAGGAACTTAAGAAGTATGAAAAAGGCCAAAATGAAGCCGAACGTCAAATGGGGAAACGCCTGTATGGTTATGTAAATGCTTTGGTTGACGATACTGAAGATATTTTGGTAAAGGAAACCGTAGTAGATGAGGATGCCCTACTTTTTGTCCTGATGTTAAAAACCATTACGGAGCCAAAAGCGAATGAAGCGTATCTTCAAATCATCTCCATTAGCTCTAAATTGGAAGATTATGGTACCGCTCTTTTTTATATGGAAGAATTGCTAAAAAATGGATTTTCCGAAAAAGAAATCTTATACAATTTGGAGCATACGGCATTGCTGAGAATAACCCCGGAGTTTAATGATTTGGTGACCAAATACCTGAATGATGCCCGTTATGAGATTAAGGAACAATAAGGTGTGGAATTTTATTGAGGTCCCATTCAATAACCAATCCTTTGGCTAGGGATCGGGCTATCTCCTTACCATATAGAACTTCACATAAATAGAGGGCAGCTTCAAAACTTTTGGCTCCCCCTGCTGAGGTGATGTATTTGCCATCATGTACAAAAAGAACACTATCCTGTACTTTTAAATTGGGAAATTTTGTGCGGTAGGCTTCAATATCACTCGGAAAAGTAGTGGAGGTTACATTGTCCAAAATACCAGCTTTTGCCAAAACAAAAGCGCCATCGCAATGGGAGGTAATGAATTGGGCCCCTTTGTCCATTATTTTAATAAAATTGATCATAGCGGTATCCTTTAGATCGCTATCCATATGGTGCTCTGCACTGGGGACCACCAATATATCTATTTGTGGTAATTTGTCCTGGGTATAATCAAAATCGGGCAAGATGCGTAGGCCTTCAAATGTGGTTATAGGCTTTAGGGTGTTGGCAACGGTAAATACGTTCATTGCTTTGATCCGGTCCCTATATTGAGTGTGTTGAAAAATATCATAGGGAGCTGTGAACTCAGTGTTAAAGGTGCCATCCATAATTAAAAAGGCCACGTTATACCTATTGGGTATAATTTGGGGCGTATGTTTTTCAACTACCGAAATACTTTTAGTTTCTTCTTTTTGTCCACATCCCATAAATAGGATGCCCATTAATACTATGTAAATTTTAAAGGACCTATTCATTTTTTTGGAACGTGTTAGTGTGTTTTTTCAAAAGTAAAAGCAATAAAATACCAAGTACACAGATCAAGACTATGGCGTACCAAGTAAAATCGAATCCGTAATTTGATATGGAGCGCATACCATAATTATGGGCAAAAACATGTGAAATGGAAAAAGCTATACTGTATAGGGCCATATATTCTCCCTGATTTCCTTTTTTTGAGCGTTCCATGGCAAAAGCATTGGAAAAAGGGAAGGCAATCATTTCCCCCAAGGTCAAGAGTAACATGCCAATTATTAGAATGCCGATCCACGAGAAGAGATTTAACGCCAAAAAACTTAATCCAACTAGAATGAAGCCTCCAATCATATTGGCGATTTTTGACCATGGTTTGCCTTCCATGTACTTTATTAGGGGCATTTCCAAAGCAAAAATCAGTAATCCGTTCATGGCCAAAATGAGTCCTATTTCTAGTTCACTCAGTGCATAGGCCTTGCTGTAATAGATGGGGACCGTGGAAAAATATTGAACAAAGGCGAAGCCGAACATTATCATGGCAACAATGAAAATCAAATATACCGGGTCTTTGTAGGCAGAGGTAGGATTCGGATTTTTTTGGCTGTCCATCACCTTTGCCTTCTTCGGGTTTAAAATATACAGTAATAATAGACCTGCAGCAATACAAGTGGTGCCATCTACCCAGAAAAGTCCGGCGTAACCTATGGAGGTGATTATTATACCTCCCAAAGCTGGCCCGGCAGAAAACCCCAGGTTTATAGCTAGACGTATCAGGGTGACAGACCGGGTTTTGTTCTCCGGTCTGCTATAGGCAATAAGGGCGACAAAAGCCGCAGGTCTAAAGGCATCAGCGACGATCATCAACACAAAGATTCCAGCACAAATGGCATAGAAACTGTCTAAAAATTGCAATCCAATAAACAAAATCCCCGATAATAGAAGACTGATCAACATGACCTTGTAATATCCTATTAGGTCTGTGAGTTTGCCTCCGATCCAAGCCCCAATCAATGAGCCTAGGCCAAAACAGGTCATAATGGTTCCTACATTTTCCAAGGCAAATCCCAAATTCTGGGTAAGATAAAGGGATAGAAAAGGGATCACCATAGTGCCAGCCCTGTTGATCAATGTGATCAAGGCCAACCACCAAACTTCCTTTGATAGGCCATTAAAGGAGCTTATATAGCTCAGGTATATTTTTTTCATTGACGTATTCTCGACATAAAAAAAGCCCAACTTAGATGTTAGACTGTCAATCTAAATATTTACAATTGCGCTTATTGAAAATGACATAGATTGATCAATTAGAAAATTTTAGCAGTATATTCTTAAGTGATTTACTTATCAATTTATACTATTGGTCAACAAAGCTATATAAAAATATGGTATGTTGTATTTTTGCAGTTCCAACGATATGAAACAACAGTTATGAGATATTTTTACGTGATTCTACTTTTGCTTAGCATGGGATGCAAAGAAAAGAAATATCATTCGGAAACCAAGGTTGATCCCCCTACAAATGGATCTGCTGCCTTAAGTGAAATTTTGGAGTTTCAGAAAAAAAAGAATCTAGAATTCAAAGACCCGGAGTCCTCGCCTCTTCCCAACAGATATCGTATAGATTTTGAGGGGTTAGCTTTTTTTCAACCTGATACAACCTTTAGGGTCGTAGCTAAATTTGTACGAACACCCGAAGCGATACCATTTATGATGCCTACCACAACGGATAGGAAATCCAAGGAAGTCACTTTTGGGGTTGCATATTTTTCATTAAAGGGTGAAAAATATGAATTGCAAGTCTATCAAAACCAAGAACTGATGTTGGAGGAGAAATATGAGGATTATCTGTTCCTTCCTTTTTTGGATGCTACCAATGGAGAGGAATCCTATTCTGGGGGACGTTATATTGACTTGAGTATTCCTGAAGGAGATAGTTTGACCATAGATTTTAATAAGGCCTATAACCCTTATTGTGCCTACAATAAAAAATATTCTTGTCCAATTGTCCCTGTAATCAATTCTTTGCCTTTGAAGATTAGGGTGGGGGTAAAGGCATTTGTGCCGAACGGTAAATAAAAAAAATCCTAGCAATGACTGCTAGGATTTTTTAAGAATTATTAACTAAGCTACTTATATTTAGAAAGAATAAACGGCCGCCAAAACAAATGAGGAAAGACTCTTTGTTGGGGCAAGGTCATTGTCAATAAAGGCGTCATCTGAAGCGTTGTCCAATCGCAATTCTGGTTTGATCATTAAATTACCAATTGTGGCACTACCCGTCAAGGTAACCGCAAATACACTGGAATCTTCAACACCTGTTCCGATGGCGCCAAAGTCACCGGTTTCGGTGAAATATTCTCCTCTCAATCCAATGGTAAAGGTATCAGAGGTGGCGTACTGGGGGTATAAAGCTGCGCCGGCAAAACCTATCCCGTCATTGTCGAAGTATGCCGCATTTATTCCCAAGAAAAACTCATCGGAAACATCAAAACCACCCGTAAAGTCTATTTCGTAGGCCCCATCATCGGTAATGAAGTTTAAATACTGTCCGCTGTAGCCCAATTGAGCTCCAAAAGCGTAGTTTCCAGTTGGATTAAACTCGGTTAGATCCGTTGGGTTCATTACTGCAACCATGGCAGACCATTCGTTTCCAAGATCAAAATCGGCCTTTAGACCTGTATGGGAAAATGGGCCATAAGAGAATAGATAAGAGGTGCTATAGTTAAAGTTGGCAACCGGAGAAATAACCTCATATCCTAAAAATGTATTGAAGTTTCCAAAGGTCAATTTTACATTATCGCTAACATTCCAGTAAACATATAACTGGTTTACAATGTTTCCTGTGGCGGAATACATAGGGGATGCAAAAATAGCATCCGTACCGCGTGGGCCAAATACAAGATCGGCCACAAAGCCAACATCTTCCCCTTCATAGGTTGCAATGATATTTGCCATACCCAATGCAAATCCTGGAAGATTGGCAAAGGAGGATCCCGGTGCTATGGCGTACTCATCGTTCGGGGCGTTTAAGTTTGCACGATAGTAAGCATCTACAGATCCGCTTAATGAAAATTTAGGTTTTGTTTCCTCTACTTCTTCTTCCTGTGCAAAAAGTCCAGTAGTCAATAAAGCTATAGCGAAAAATAGTATTTTTTTTACGTAATTTGTATGGATAATCGTTTTCATATTTCAATGGTTTTATGATCCCTTTTTAAAAGGGACGTTATATTATTGTTCGTGATATTTATTTGTGAAATGGTTATATAACGGAGCGTTCTGCAAAACGCTCCGTTTTTATTTTGTGAATACTAATTAATGTTGGTTCAATCTAAAATCAGGATAGGCATCCATTCCGTGTTCATGAAGGTCCAATCCTTCTATTTCCTCTTCCTTGGAAACTCGTATACCAATGGTTTTCTTAAGGGTAAAAAGGATGATGAACGCTGTCAGCGAACAAAATACGGCTGCTGCACCAACTCCTGCTAGTTGGTAAAGGAATTGATCTCCGCCAGCTTTTGCTCCAAAGATACCTACGGCCAAGGTGCCCCATATTCCGCAGATCAAGTGAACTGCAATAGCTCCTACAGGATCATCCAATTTAATTTTGTCGATAAGGGCTACACCAATCACAATGATGATACCTGCCAGACCGCCAATCATGATGGACTCAAAAGGAGACATTAAATCTGCACCTGCGGTAATGCCGACCAAGCCACCTAGGATACCATTTAAGAACATGGTAAGGTCATAATTTTTATATAGGATGGAAGAGAAAATAAATGCTCCCAGTCCACCTGCTGCTGCTGCCAAACTTGTGGTCACCAATACAAGTGAAGTGCCAGCTGGGTCTGCCGAAAGGACAGATCCACCGTTAAATCCGAACCATCCCAACCAAAGGATCAATACTCCCGCTGCTGCGAAAGGTATGTTGTGTCCAGGGATAGCATTGGGTTTGCCGTCTTCTCCAAATTTTCCGATACGCGGACCTAAAAGGTATACAGCAATAAGAGCAGCCCATCCGCCTACAGAATGAACCAAGGTAGATCCTGCAAAATCATGGAACCCTCCTTCGTCACCACCTAAGGTAGATAAGAATCCGCCACCCCATTGCCATGACCCAACAATTGGATAGACAAGGCCTACATAGATAATGGTAAAAATCATGAACGGGCCTATTTTTATACGTTCAGCAACTGCTCCAGAAACAATGGTCGCTGCTGTTGCGGCAAACATGGCCTGAAATAGAAAATCTGTCCAATAGGTGTATCCGCCACTCGCGTATTCAGCGGTCATGCCCATTTCTCCCGGATCCAATCCGAATCCTGCAAATCCAAAATACCCATTGAAATCCCCTGGATACATAAGGTTAAATCCACCCATATAGTACAAAAGGAGCCCTGCACAAATGATAAAAACATTTTTAAATAATATATTGATCGTATTTTTTTGTCTGGTCAGTCCTATCTCCAAAAGGGAGAATCCTAGGTGCATGAAGAATACAAGTCCTGTACAAATCATCATCCAAACATTATTGGCTGTAAATAATCCTGCTTCCATTTTTGTAATGTTTAATTAATTTTACTTGAGTTAGTTGATACCTGCGTGTCCGTTTTCTTTTGTCCTAATGCGATAAGCATCGATGACATCGGAAACAAATATTTTTCCATCGCCTACATTTCCGGTACTGGCTGTCTCTAAAATGGTGCTAACGGTTTTGTCCAAGAAATCATCGGAAACTACAATGACGAGATACCTTCTTTGGATATCTGATGTGCTGTAGGAAATACCGCGATAAACATGGCCCTGCTTTTCATTTCCAACTCCAGTTACATCCCAGTAGCTGAAGAAGTTCACCTCGATTTGATGAAGTGCCTTTTTTACATCGTCAAATTTTGACTTTCTAATAATTGCCTCTACTTTTTTCATAATTGATATATTAATTATGGGCCAAAAGTATGTTAAAAATATTAACACCCCCTAAAAAATAGGGTTAGTTACTTAATTATTATGCTTATAATAAATTATACCCCTAAAAATTATGGGTATAATGTTTATCTAATAAATAATTGAACATTTAATGGTTAATTGGCAGTGCTAATAAAAAAAGAGGAGTATAAATGGATGTTTTTGGATAAAATGTTGCGAATTGCTTAATGAATGTGGTGTTATTGTAGATTTTGAACAATCATCAATTAGAAGCCTATAGCCTCTAATTTATACCCATTTGGAAATCCAGAGGCCAGCGGCAACGGCAATGACCCCAAGAATAATGCTCGATAAAGTATATAGGGAAAAGTTAAGAAGTTCTCCTGCTTTGAGAAATGAATAGTTTTCAAATGCAAAAGAAGAAAAGGTGGTAAAGCCTCCACAAAATCCAGTAGCCAATAATAAGGTTTGGTTTTGCGAAAGCAAATTTTGTTTGGCAGAAAGGCCTAAGAGGAAACCAATGAGCAGGCATCCAATGCTGTTGGCCAAAAAAGTGCCTAGATAGAAGTTTGTGAAATGTGGGTTGTAGGTTTTGGAGATCAGAAAGCGCAGCATGCTACCCAATCCACCTCCCAAAAAAACAAGTAGCATTTGTTTCATACCCTAAAAGTATAAAACTAAATGGCTTTTTTGTAATTGGAAGAACTTAAATCCATTGGATAGATCCTGGTGGCGGAGCCATCTAATTTTTTATCTGCGGAAACTGTATTCTTCTTGTTGGTTCTGTTCACGCTAAAAATTAAAAGAATAGCATTTATTGCGACCAATGTTATGAGAATGTTAAAAAATGTTACCATTTGTCCAATTAGTTTAGCAGTATAACGCAAAAGTACGTCTTTTCTTATGTTATACGTTGCATTTGAACTTTATGTTGTGTAGGTAGTAATTTTTGTGGTTAAGTTAGTTAAAACGTTAATTTTTAAGCAAATACTTAAGAATAAATAGAATTATTATGAAGGTTATAAAGGTAATGCTAATCCACTTGACCCCTTTGTAGTTTTTAATATGTAATTGCCTATCTTTTTTATATGAAAATACGATGACCCCAATAAAAACAATCACAAAAAAAGCGGCAAATATTAATTGTCCGTTACTGAACATATTTTTTATTTTTACGCAAAGCTAACTTAAAATACATCAATAATGAAACGTAAACTTCAAGCAGTAGAGCTATTCCACAGTTCATTTGGTCTGGGTGTGTCCAATTCCGCAAAGGCGGATTTGGGAACAAGTAAAAATTTACTTCGATTCAATTTAATGGATGAGGAGAATAAAGAATATTTGGAAGCTGCCAATAATAACGATCTGGTGGAAGTGGCCGATGCCTTAGGGGATATGTTGTATATATTGTGCGGTACCATATTGGAACATGGCATGCAATATAAGATAGAGGAGGTTTTTGAGGAGATACAACGAAGTAATATGAGTAAATTGGATGAAAATGGAAAACCAATCTATAGGGAGGACGGTAAGGTTTTAAAAGGCCCCAATTATTTTAAACCAAATATCAAGGAAATCTTGGATAAGAAATAAAAAAAGCACCTCATTGAGGTGCTTTTTATTACGATAAATCTATTGATCTATAATTGGTGCCTCCAGCCAAATTTATCTTCGGCTCTGTTGTATTGTATATCCGTGATGCGTTTCCTTAATAGCGCAGCATAACTATTTTCCAATTCAGGGAGTTCATAATCTTTCTCTCTGTAACCAAAAGCCGAGATCGGAGATATTACGGCGGCAGTTCCTGCGCCAAACATTTCCATCAAAGTACCATTTTCAGATGCCTCTACGACTTCTTTTACGGCAATCTTGCGTACTTCAACATTAATTCCTTCGTCTTTGGCAAGTTCTATCAAACTCTTCCTGGTAATGCCATCCAATATTCTATCGCTGGTAGGACTAGTAATCAAGGTATCATTGATTCTGATGAAGATGTTCATTGCCCCTGCTTCCTCAATGTATTCGTGGGTATTGTCATCGGTCCAAATAACTTGGTTGTAACCTTTTGCAACGGCTAACTGAGTAGGGTAAAATTGCCCTGCATAATTACCTCCGGCTTTGGCAAAACCAACGCCCCCGTTTGCAGATCTGGAATATGTCTCTTCTATTAGCACCTTTACTTTTCCGGAAAAGTATGGCCCTGAAGGGGCGCAGGCAATAATGAATTTATATTCATCTGCTGGAGATGCATGAAATCCTTTCCCTGTAGCAAATACAAATGGTCTTATATATAAAGAACTGCCTTCGGTTTGTGGAATCCACTTTTGTTCCACTTTTAAGAGTGCTTTTAGGCCTTCCATGAAATATTCTTCCGGGAACTCAGGAATGGCCAATCTTTTGGATGAAATATTAATGCGTTTTTGATTTTCTAGTGGGCGAAACAACCAAACATTGTTATCCGTATCCTTGTAAGCTTTCATGCCTTCAAAAACAGATTGTCCGTAATGGAATATCTTAGAGGATGGGTCTAATGTAATGGGCTGATAGGGGACTACCTTTGGAGTTTCCCAAGCCCCATTCTTATAATCGCATACCATCATGTGATCTGTAACGATACTACCAAATGAAAGATTATTGAAATCTACTTGGTCAATTTTTGATGTTTTCGCTTTTTCTACGATCACCTTCTTTAAACTCGTGTCCATTCAATTTAAATTTGTGCCAATAAAATTAATGAATTATCATTAGTTGCCCTTCTTTTTTTGTTTAAAAAAGACCAAATTTGTATAAAGGATCAAAAATTTATCAAATATGAAAAGTTTTAACATATTGCTTGTTTTAATTGTATTGATTGTCTCTTGTAAGGATGCAAAATCAACCTCGGAAAAATCGGAAACGACTTCTGAAGCAGTAAAGTACACTGCCTATGGCGATGAAATTCAGTCCGTTGGGGCCATTTCCCAATCGGATATGTGGAAAAGCTATAAAAAGTTAACGGTATCCGATACCCTATCTTCAAAATTTAAGGGCACGGTTGCAGAGGTGTGTCAGGCTAAAGGATGTTGGATGAAGTTGAAATTGGAAGATGGTCAAGAAGCTATGGTAAAATTTAAGGACTATGGTTTTTTTATGCCCAAAGATATTGAAGGTAAGGAAGTAGTCGTCAATGGAAAGGCTTTTGTGGAACAACAATCCGTGGAGGATCAAAGGCATTTTGCAAAAGATGCCGGCAAGTCTGAAGCTGAATTGGCTTTGATTCTTGAACCAAAGAAAACGTATAGTTTCAAGGCCGATGGCGTCTTGATTAAACAGTAATATGAAACGAAAGATCATTACCACCTCAGATGGTTCAAAGACCATACAGATTGAAGATTGGGACGAACAGTACCATTCCAAGCATGGTGCTGTCCAAGAAGCATACCATGTATTTATCAAGCATGGACTATCGCTTTTTGAAAACAGGAAGGTTGCGATCCTTGAAATTGGTTTTGGTACGGGTCTGAATGCCTTAATTACTTGGAAAGAAGCCGCTAAATATAACTTGAAGGTTGCGTATACCGGGGTTGAAGCTTATCCTGTAACCAAAGAAGAGTTGAGGCAATTGGATTATATAAATCAACTAAATGCAGATGCCCTTGCTGCAGGTTTTGAAAAGATGCACGATGCACCTTGGGGAAAAACCATAAAACTGACCGATAATTTCACCCTACAAAAGCAACAGAAAGACTTCATGGATATTGTGGATAGGGATCAGTATAGCCTAATTTATTTCGACGCCTTCGGTGCACGGGTGCAGCCCGAACTGTGGACAGAGACCCTCTTTCAAAAAATGTACGATGCACTTGGACAAAATGGGGTCTTGGTCACCTATGCTGCCAAGGGAAGTGTTCGTAGGGCCATGCAGTCAGTTGGTTTTAATGTGGAACGTTTGCCCGGTCCTCCTGGTAAAAGGGAGATGCTTCGTGCTGTGAAAACTGAGTTGGACACGGATAAAAGCTAAATAGTAACATAAATTTATAATTTCCTTAAGGTATTGTTGACCAATAGTGTTAAACCTTAATTAAAGCGTTTGACCTCCCTACCTAAAACCCATATCTTTACCTCAAAAATTAACATGAAAATATTAATAACAGGTGCGACGGGTTTAGTGGGATCAGCGATTGTCGAGTTGTGCCAGAAGAAAAATATTGATGTTAATTACCTTTCCACAAGCAAAAATAAAATTGTTTCCCATGCCAATTATAAAGGCTTTTATTGGAATCCTTCAAAAGGTGATATTGACCTAGAATGTTTTGATGGGGTTACCGCTATCATAAACCTGGCAGGCGTATCCATTTCCAAACGATGGACATCAAGTAACAAAAAGGCTATTCTCAATAGTAGAATAAATAGTTTAAAAACATTGAGAAATGGTTTGGATAGGGTTGATTCCAATAAAATTGAATCTTTCATATCTGCTTCTGCTATTGGTATCTACCCCGATTCCCTTTCCAGTTACTATTCGGAAGAAGAAGAAGCTGTGGACGATAGTTTTTTGGGCGAAGTTGTCCAAGCTTGGGAAAAAGAGGCCGATACGTTCAAGAAATTCAATTTTAGTGTTGCAAAAATAAGAATAGGTCTAGTGCTTTCCGCAAATGGAGGTGCGTTACCGGAAATGGCAAAGCCTATAAATAATTATGTTGGTGCTGCATTTGGAGCTGGCGACCAATGGCAGTCTTGGATCCATATCAACGATTTGTCCAGAATGTTCCTTTTTATGGCCAAAAATAAAATACAAGGTGTATTTAATGGAGTTGCTCCCAATCCTGTTTGTAACAGTAAATTGGTCAAGGAAATTGCTAAGCAGTTGAACAAGCCTATGATTCTGCCAAATATCCCACAATTCGCAATGAAATTGATTCTAGGAGAAATGTCCTATATATTATTTGCCAGTCAACGTGTGAGCAGTAAGAAAATAGAAGAAGAAGGTTTCAATTTCCATTACCAAAATATTTGTAAAGCATTGGAAGGTATTTATTCTAGCGCAAACAAGGAAAAACAGGATAATCCCGTGTCCCAAACCGAGTTTTTAAGCTGAAGGGGCAGGGAAATTATAGGGAGCTCATTATTTAAACAACATCCGCCTAAAGTGGATGTTTTTTTATAAAGTTTAATGACATTTTGACATTTTTAAAGAATTGGCAGTACTTTTGCCATCTGAATTCACTACGATTATAAAGACATACAAATGAGCAAGAAAAATAAAGCAGAGGGAATGGAAGAAATGGTTTCTGATGCACAAACCAATGACGGGATCAAAGATATTGAAACGAATGTTGGTGGGGACAGTTTGGAGGCCCAAGTTGAATTGACGGCAGAAGAGCAATTGCGGGAAGATTTGGCCAAAGAAAAAGATAAGTTTTTACGTCTTTTTGCGGAATTCGAAAATTATAAGAGACGTACATCCAAAGAACGAATGGAGTTGTTCAAAACGGCAGGTCAGGAAGTAATAGTTGCTTTGTTGCCGGTCATAGATGATTTTGAACGTGCGATGAAAGAATTGGCAAAATCAGATGATAAGGAGATGTATAAGGGCATAGAGCTGATCAATAATAAATTTAATGAAATATTAAAGGGCAAGGGACTGCAGGTACTTGAAGTGAAACAAGGAGATAGTTTTGATGCGGAACTGCATGACGCCATAACACAGATACCAGCACCGGACAAAAAATTGAAAGGTAAAATTATAGACGTTATAGAAAAAGGTTTTACCCTTGGGGATAAAATTATTCGTCATCCAAAAGTAGTTGTTGGGAACTAAATTTAAAGTATGAAGGAAGATTATTACGACATTTTAGGAATTGGCAAAAGCGCGAGTGCTGCCGAAATCAAAAAAGGCTATCGCAAAAAAGCAATTGAATATCACCCTGACAAAAATTCTGGTGATTCCAAGGCCGAAGAAATGTTCAAAAAAGCAGCTGAGGCCTATGAGGTTCTCAGTGACCCAAATAAAAAGGTCAGATACGACCAATACGGACATGCCGCATTTGAAGGCGGAGGTTTCGGTGGCGGAGGTGGTATGAATATGGATGACATATTCAGTCAGTTCGGTGATATTTTTGGCAGTGCTTTTGGCGGAGGCGGAGGCTTTGGCGGTTTTGGCGGCGGTGGCCAACAACGTAGGGTCAAAGGGAGCAATTTGAGGATTAGGGTTAAACTAACCTTGGAAGAAGTGGCCAATGGTGTTGAAAAAATGGTAAAAGTAAGGAGGAAGATCCAAGCGGAGGGAGTTACCTATACCACTTGCTCCACTTGTGGTGGAATGGGACAGGTGACAAAAATCACCAATACCATTTTGGGAAGAATGCAAACTGCGGCAACATGTAGTTCTTGTGGTGGTAGTGGACAGGCCATAGATAAAAAGCCTAGCGAAGCTGATGGGCACGGATTGATCATAAAAGAAGAAACCGTTTCCATAAAGATACCTGGAGGTGTTGAGGAAGGTATGCAGTTAAAGGTATCTGGTAAAGGTAACGACGCACCAGGAAACGGTGTTCCCGGAGATCTATTGGTCGCCATAGAAACGGAAGAACACGACACCCTGAAACGAGAAGGGGATAACTTGCATTACGACCTTTATATAAGCTTTTCGGAGGCCGTGTTAGGTACTTCAAAGGAAATAGATTCCGTAACCGGGAAGGTGAGAATAAAATTGGAAGCAGGGATACAGTCCGGCAAGATTTTAAGGTTGAGAGGCAAAGGGATTACCAGTCTAAACGGATATGGTGCTGGAGATCTTCTGGTTCATGTCAACGTATGGACCCCTAAGGAAGCCAATAAGGAACAAAGGGACTTTTTTGAACGCATGCAAAACCATGAAAATTTTGTTCCCAATCCGGAGAAATCCGATAAATCGTTTTTTGAAAAAGTGAAGGATATGTTCTCTTAGGGAATTATAGTTTTCATTTTAAATAAAAAACGTATATTTGATTTAATATTGGGAAACCAATATTAATTTTCTTTTTCATAGCAATTTTTTTCCCATCCTTATTTCTGATAAGGGTGGGTTTTGTTTTTAATAAAACATCCTAAACTCAAATCTCCTTTTAAAGCATTTAATTATCTTTGGAAAAATTGCGTACATGAACTCTATTTTAGTAGCTGAAAGTGTCTCCAAACAATTTGGTGACCATGCAGCTCTTACAAATGTTTCCCTTGAAATCCCAAAGAATAGTATTTACGGGCTCCTTGGACCAAATGGTGCTGGAAAAACCACTTTGATCAGAATAATTAATCAAATTACTTATCCGGATAGTGGGAAAGTTTATTTTGATGGGAAACCACTGCAGCCCCATCATATTTCCTCGATCGGTTATCTGCCAGAAGAAAGAGGGCTCTATAAAAGCATGAAGGTTGGGGAACAAGCATTGTACTTGGCACAATTGAAGGGGCTTTCAAAAACAGAGGCCAAGGAACGGTTAAAATACTGGTTCGAAAGATTGGAAATAGGCGACTGGTGGGATAAAAAGGTACAGGAGCTTTCCAAAGGAATGGCACAAAAAATTCAGTTTATCGTAACCGTTCTGCACCAACCCAAGCTATTGATCTTTGATGAGCCTTTTAGTGGTTTTGATCCTATAAATGCAAATCTTATAAAAGATGAGATACTCCATTTAAAGGAAAATGGGACTTCAATTATTTTTTCTACCCATCGGATGGAATCAGTGGAAGAGCTCTGTGAATATATAGCCCTAATCCATAAGTCGGAAAAAATACTGGATGGGAAATTATCCGAGATAAAAAAGGCCTATAAGAACAACGTTTTTAAGGTTGGGCTGGAAGTACTGGATGGGGATAGTCTGCTGAATGAATTGCAACAGAAATTTTCGATATCCGCACCTATTTTTATCAGGGAAGAAAATCAATTGGATTTCACCATCCAATTGCCCAACAACCATACGGGCGACCTTTTGGCCCATTTGTCGTCCAAAGCGAATATCAATCATTTTGTGGAGACCATCCCATCGGCAAACGAAATTTTTATTCAAACCATCCAAAGTAAAAACACCAATGAATAAGCTTCTACTTATTATTAAAAGGGAATACTTGGCAAAGGTTAGGAATAAATCCTTTGTGATCATGACCTTTTTAAGTCCTATCCTAATGGTGGGTATGGTTGTGCTGATTGCCTATTTGACCAAGGTCAACGGTAGTGAGGTGCGTGTCATTACTGTCTTAAACCAGAGTGATTACTTTGCCAATGATTTTCTTACAACGGACAATCTCTCCTATATCAATTTTAAGGATATCAGCCTTCAGACCGCCAAGGATTCTACGGCAAGTTTGGGATATTACGGACTATTGCACATCCCAAATAACGGCAACTTGGAAACCGTAGCACAAAGTGCTATTTTTTATAGCAAGGACTCCCCAAGCACGTCTATTCTAGAAATTTTGGAGGACACTTTTCAGGACCGGTTGAGACTTGGGAGAATACAGGACCTAGGGGTCTCTGTAGCGGATTTTGAAGCCATGGACAAGCGTTATGAGATTAATGCTACCACGTTTAACGGGGAACAGAATTTAAAGGGTATTAATGAGATTAAGGCCATTATTGGAGGTGGATTCGGGTATCTCATTATGATGTTTATTATCATATATGGTGGATTTGTCATGCGAAGTGTCATAGAGGAAAAAACCAGTAGGATTATCGAAGTCATTATTTCTTCCGTAAAACCTTTTCAATTGATGTTGGGAAAAATTATTGGCACTTCCTTAGCGGGCATTACCCAATTCGCTATTTGGATCGTTTCTGGGGGACTATTGCTTTCAGTGGTTATACTTGTTTTTGGCATTGAACCTGCCGCTCTTAGCAACGGGAGTGCTATGGGGCCGGGGGTTGTAGGCGGTATTACGCCAAGTAGTGCCAATGAAACGCTGCAGTTGTATGCCAATGAATTATTTCAGATACCATGGGCAATGCTCATAAGCTTTTTTCTGGTCTACTTTATTCTTGGATATTTGATCTATAGTTCCATATATGCAGCAATCGGGGCGGCGGTAGATAATGAGACGGATACGCAACAATTTATTTTTCCAATCATATTGCCCCTCATGCTTGGGATCTATGTAGGATTCTTTTCTGTATTTAATAATCCGCACGGCCCCATTGCCGTTGCGTTTTCACTATTCCCCTTAACATCGCCCATTGTAATGATGATGAGGTTGCCTGGTGGACTAGGGGAAGGTGGGGTCCCTATTTGGCAATTGATCACTTCCATAGCGCTATTGATCGTTACCTTTATAGGCATTGTTTGGTTGGCTGCTAAGATTTACCGTGTAGGCATTTTAATGTATGGGAAAAAGCCCAGTTATAAGGAACTCTTTAAATGGTTAAAATACTAAGATGAATAATTTCAAAGAGGTTTGGGCGGAATTCAAGGATTTTTTATCACTTAAGGTTTTGCCAGGTGATACCATAAATATTAATGTTGGGACGATCTTAACGGTGATCATTGTCCTCATCATTGTTACCATCCTATTGAAATTCGTGCACAAGGTGGTAACCTCCAAGTTGCCTGAGGAGGATAGAAACAAATTCGTAAGTATATTCGGATTTTTTAAATACCTCCTGTACATGTTTGTTGTTTTTACGGTATTGCATGCATCTGGAGTTAACCTAACAGTAATGTTGACCGCCTCGGCCGCCCTATTTATAGGTCTGGGATTTGCCCTGCAGTATTTGTTCCAAGATATAATATCCGGTGTTTTGATCATTCTTGACCAATCCTTACACGTAGGGGATATTATAGAGGTTGAAGATAAGATTGGTAAGGTATTCGAAATTAGACTGAGGACCACTAGGGCCATAACAAGGGACGATAAGGTTATTGTTATTCCAAACCATATTTTTTTAACGGATAGTATTTACAATTATACCCAAAATCACCGGACGACAAGGGAAAGCGTAAAAGTAGGGGTGGCATATGGAAGTGACGTACGTTTGGTGACAAAATTATTGGAAGAAGTGGCTGCCTCACAAAAAGGGGTGTTGAAAAGCCCAAAATCTTTTGTTCTATTTGAAGATTTTGGAGATTCGGCCCTATTGTTTTCCATCAATTTCTTTATTAACGACAGTTTTGGCGATCCGAGATTAAAAAGTGAAATAAGGTTTAAGATCAACGACAAATTCAGGGAACACAATATCAGCATTCCATTCCCACAAAGAGATGTTCATATATTTCAGTAGGTGTTGTTGTATTGAAGTTTTGTGACATTGTATGTTGAATTTGCGACAAAATCAAGTTGGCATGAAATATGGTTAGTTCTTTAATTATTAGGCGATATAATGGTGCAAAGGACAATCATCCAAAAGTGGTGAGTACCCTTGAAAACATATTTTCTCCAAAGAAATAATTTTTAAAAGTAGGTCGTATAGCGGTACTTGGAAACTGTAAAATACCAAATCAGCACAATAAACGTTAGTAGTTAATAAGTTAGAATAGATGTCAAAAATATTGGTAATTGAAGATGAATCGGCCATTAGAAGGGTCCTCGTAAAAATTTTGAGCGAGGAAAACGATTCATATATAGTAGCGGAAGCAGAAGATGGTCTGAAAGGATTGGAAAGCATAAAAAAGGAAGATTTTGACTTGGTACTATGTGATATCAAAATGCCGAAAATGGATGGTGTAGAGGTATTGGAAGCTGCCAGAAAAATAAAACCAGAGATCCCTTTCATAATGATCTCCGGGCATGGAGATTTAGATACAGCCGTCAATACCATGAGAATGGGGGCCTTTGATTATATCTCTAAACCACCAGATTTAAACAGGTTGCTCACTACGGTGAGAAATGCGTTGGACAAGAAGGAATTGGTCATTGAAAACAAAATTTTAAAGAAAAAGGTAAGTAAGAATTACCAAATGATAGGGGAAAGCCAGGCTTTGGAAACGATTAAGGAAATGATCGAAAAGGTAGCTCCCACAGATGCCAGGGTGCTCATAACCGGTTCCAACGGAACGGGAAAAGAATTAGTAGCACATTGGATCCATGAAAAAAGTCAGCGCAGCGGAGCTCCATTTATTGAAGTGAATTGCGCCGCCATACCTTCGGAACTGATAGAAAGTGAACTTTTTGGGCATGTCAAAGGTGCTTTTACGTCTGCTGTAAAAGATAGGGCAGGAAAATTCGAAACCGCCAACAATGGCACCATTTTTTTGGATGAGATAGGGGATATGAGTCTTTCTGCACAGGCTAAGGTCCTGCGTGCACTTCAGGAAAGTAAAATTTCAAGGGTAGGATCAGATAAGGATATTAAGGTAGATGTGCGCGTGATCGCGGCTACCAATAAAGACCTAAAAAAGGAGATAAAGGAAGGTAATTTCAGGGAGGATCTATACCATAGGTTGGCCGTGATCTTGATACAAGTGCCAGATTTGAACAACCGTAGGGAAGACATTCCACTATTGATCACCTACTTTGCAGAAAAAATATCCCAGGAACATGGTACGGCTACCAAAGTATTTTCTGATGGGGCGATGGAAATGCTAAAGAAATACGATTGGACAGGGAATATAAGGGAATTGAGAAATGTGGTAGAACGTTTGATCATACTCGGAGGCAAGGAAGTAACGGAAGAAGATGTCAAACTTTTTGGAAGTAAATAATTAAAAAAGTCCTTCATTGAAGGACTTTTTTAATTTAGTACACTTATTCCTTTGAATTTTTACTGCAGGCCTCTAATTTCTTTAATGCCTTCTCCGTTATTGATTTTGTTTTTAGATTATAGTACATTTTAGCCTCTGTCATGTCGGTCCGCAATAACTGCTTTTCACAATTTTGAAATACGTTTATGGCATAGGCATAGGCTTCATCACAATCAAGGGAGTTTACAACATTGGTGAGTGACGTTTCATAGCTCTGTAGGGATTTGTCTATCTTATCATGCAAAACAGGTTGCGCAGGTAAACGCATTGCTATCTTTTCCTTCTCCGTATCCTTCGTGTTCATAGCCAATACATCACTTGCGTATTTGCTCTTGTGAAGCTCGTGTTCACTAAGGGCATCCAAGCTTCCAACGGCATTCTGTATCGCTTTTTCCAGTAGCATTCTGGTACTCGCCATGGTTGTGGCCCGAGTGGCATTTTTTAGATTTTCCGTTGTCTCATCGATGCTTTTCGTGGCATATTCACAATCACAATTTTCCAATTGCTTTTTTGATTTGTCAATGGCGCCCAATGCTTTATAGGCAAAGTATCTGGATTTATTGATATTCTCCGCTTTAATGGCCAATTCTGTCTGACTCTTTATATAGCCAATATTGGAACTGGCATAATCACAGGCCTTGTTAAGGTTAAAGGAGGATAAAATGCACAAAGCCATTGCACTCAGCAAAAAGTATTGTGTTTTCATAATGTAGGTTTTTAAGCGTAGTAATTTGGGTTCATTACAATAATAAAGATAATTAGGCCTGTTGATACCTTATTATTTAATCGATAAAGTACCGTTTTACTATATGTTCGGGGCAAATAGTTGAATTTTGGGAAGAAAAAAGTCCAAAATTGTTCCTATCGGGGGATTGTAAAGCGTAAAATATATTTATATTCATGACATGAAGAAAGTAGATACTGAATCTTATAAGGTAACTGGTCCTATTGCCTTATCCAACTTGGAAACGTCCGAGAATCTGAAGGCATCTGATAAAAAATTAAAGAAGGGGTTAGAAGATATCCGTGTAGATTTGGGCAAGTTCCAAGATATTCTTTATGCCCATGGAAAATATGGTGTGCTGATTTGTCTGCAAGGCATGGATACCGCAGGGAAGGATAGTTTGATACGGGAGGTGTTCAAGGATTTTAATGCCAGAGGGGTAGTGGTGCACAGTTTTAAGGTGCCTACTGAATTGGAATTAAAACATGATTACCTATGGAGGCACTATATCGCCCTTCCTGCCAAAGGTAAATTTGGGGTTTTTAACCGTACCCATTATGAAAACGTATTGGTGACACGGGTGCATCCAGAATATATCATGGGGGAAAAAATTCCCGGTATTCATGAGGTTTCAGATATAGATGAGCGGTTTTGGGAAAAACGCTTTGAGCAAATAAATAATTTTGAAAGGCATATTGCCGAAAATGGGACCATCATATTTAAATTTTTCCTTCACCTTTCTAAAGATGAACAGCGAAAGCGCCTTTTAAGAAGGTTGGATCTAAAGAAAAAGAATTGGAAGTTTTCTCCAAGTGACCTAAAGGAGCGCAAATTATGGGATGTGTATCAAGAGTGTTATCAAGATGCAATCAATAAGACCTCCAAACCCATAGCACCTTGGTATATTATTCCGGCGGATAATAAGGAAGGGGCACGCGTCATTGTTGCTTCCATTTTGTTGGAAGAGTTAAAAAAATACAAAGATATTGTGGAACCTGAACTCGACGAGGAAATAAAGGCTAATTTAGAAGCTTATAAAACTCAATTAGTAAAAGAAAAAGCATGAGAATACTACTGCTATTGTTATTATTAGCTTTGAATGTGGGGTTTTCCCAAACAAAAGATGAAAAACAAATAAAAGCAATTTATAATTCGGCATTGACAGATGGCAAGGCATATGACTGGCTCAACTATTTGTCCAACCAAATAGGTGGAAGACTTTCAGGTTCCTTACAGGCACAACAAGCTGTGGAATACACCAAAAAGCAGATGGACTCCCTTGGGTTGGACAAGGTGTGGCTGCAGCCGGTAATGGTTCCCAAATGGGTAAGGGGGACACCAGAGTTTGCCTATATAGAAAATCAGCCTGGGATGACCAACAACGTTCCCATATGTGCATTGGGAGGCTCTGTGGCAACACCTGGAGTTGGTATTAAGGCAAATGTCATAGAGGTAAAAGGCATTGAAGAGCTTAAAGAATTGGGAAGGTCAAAAGTTGCCGGTAAAATAGTATTTTTTAATAGACCAATGGATCCCACCCTGATCAAGACCTTTGAGGCCTATTCCGGTTGTGTGGACCAACGCTATTCAGGAGCAGAAGAGGCCGGTAAATTAGGGGCTGTAGGTGTCATAGTAAGATCAATGAACTTACGAATGGACGATTATCCACATACAGGATCTATGAGTTATGGTGATTTGCCAGTGGGCAGTAGAATTCCAGCGGCCGCTATTAGTACCAATGGTGCCGAATTGCTGAGTACTACCTTGGAACTGAATCCCAAAGTCAAATTCTTTTTTAGACAGAGCTGCAGCCAATATGATGATGTGGAGTCCTTTAACGTCATAGGAGAAATAACAGGCAGTACCTATCCCGATGAGATACTGGTTGTAGGAGGGCATTTGGATTCTTGGGACCTTGGAGATGGATCGCATGACGATGGGGCCGGGGTTGTACAGAGTATGGAAGTACTTAGACTCATGAAAGTCAATGGCTATAAGCCACAACGTACCATTAGGGCGGTCTTGTTTATGAATGAGGAAAACGGACTCCGTGGAGGCAATAAGTATGCTGAAGTAGCCAAGAATAAAAAGGAGAATCACATCTTTGCCCTTGAAAGTGATTCTGGAGGTTTTACACCTCGTGGATTTTCTTTTGATAGTTCCGAGGCAAATCTTGAAAGGGTATTGACTTGGAAGTCCTTGTTTGAGCCCTATTTAGTCCATGTATTCGAAAAGGGATACAGCGGTGCTGATATAGGTCCCTTAAAAAACCAACAGATTGTCATGGCCGGATTGGTGCCTGACTCCCAACGTTATTTTGATCATCACCATGCAGAGAACGATACTTTTGAGCATGTAAACAAAAGGGAATTGGCACTGGGCGCAGCTGCTATGGCAAGTATGGTCTACCTATTTGATTCGTACGGTATTTTACCAAATTAAAAGAGGATCGAAATTTATATGATGGTTTTTTCCGAAAGTCAATTACACTTATTTTAAGAAGAAAAATAAATCCGTACCTTTGCACCTCATTAAAAACGAGCAAAATGCAAGACGGAATATATGCTAAATTCAATACTTCAAAAGGGGAGATTTTAGTGAAATTGACACATGACAAAACGCCAGGAACTGTGGGTAATTTTGTGGCTTTGGCCGAAGGTAATATGGAGAATAGTGTAAAACCACAAGGCACTCCTTATTATGATGGAATTTCTTTTCACAGGGTTATTCCAGATTTTATGATCCAAGGAGGGTGTCCTTTGGGCAAAGGAACAGGTGATGGTGGCTATAAGTTTGATGATGAATTCCATGTAGACCTTAAGCATGATGGTCCAGGTGTACTTTCCATGGCAAACGCTGGTCCAGGAACCAATGGAACACAATTTTTCATAACACATATTGCAACACCATGGTTAGATAATAAACATACTGTATTTGGTCACGTAGAAAAGGGACAGGATATCGTGGATGCAATTTCTCAAGGAGATAAAATTGAGACCTTGGAAATTTTACGGATAGGAAAAGAGGCTGAGGAATGGAATGCTGTTGAGGCTTTCCGAACGTTTGAAGGTTCTAGAGAAAAGAGGTTGGCAGCAGAAAAGGCATTGCAAGCCGCAGAACTGGATAAGGTAGGTGCGGGCTTTGATGAAACTCCTTCTGGACTAAGATACAAGATCATCCAAAACGGAAGTGGTGCAAAGGCTGAAAAAGGGCAAACAGTATCGGTTCATTACGAAGGGGCCTTGGTCAATGGAACTGTTTTTGATTCCTCTTACAAGAGAAACCAACCTATTGATTTTGAGTTGGGTGCTGGACAGGTAATCCCAGGATGGGATGAAGGTGTCAGTTTGTTAAAAGTAGGTGATAAAGCTCGTTTTGTAATTCCTTCTAATCTAGCATATGGTAGTGCAGGAGCTGGAGGGGTAATACCGGGAGATGCCACCTTGGTTTTTGATGTAGAGTTGATGAAAGTGAAGTAAAGGTTTATAATATCAATGCCCTGTTTTATATTATAGGGTATTGATCTTACCGATTGATAGAATCGTAAAAGGGGTACCCATATTTTGGTATCCCTTTTATATTTTATGGGAGGTTCGATTAACACTGATCAGCAATAGTAAGATGTTAATTGCCAAGAGTATACGGAGTATACCAAAAAATGTTGTCATTACCTTAAATTTTTGTGGACTTGGAAAGGTCGGTTTTTAAAGTAACACCCAAAAGAGGAAAAACCCTACTTTCTATTATTTTTTTGATTTGGCATTATTGACACTTATGACCAATAATAGGGCGTTGATCGCAAGTAGTATTAATAGGATACCGAAAAATGTGCTCATATGTGGTTTTTATTATTTGGGGAAGGTTATTATCCTCTTAGATGGCTCAAAGATAAATAGGTTGCGTTCCATAATATAGAATTTTTACTATTAGTTTAATTAAACTTTCCAAGTAGGTACGCAAGTAGTTTTATTTCAAAGATTTACTGATTTAGAATGAGATCAATAGGGATAGGAATTAACTATTAAATGTCCGTAAATTCATAAACTATAATCTACAGGAAGAATTGATAGTAATGGGATGCGTAAGATCAAAGCATAAAAAAGCCTGTCAATTTTCATTAACAGGCTTCTGGTCTTTCAATAAAAAGTTAAAGAGTAAGTATTAAATTACTTTTACATTTACTGCGTTCAATCCTTTTTTACCTTGTTCCAATTCGAATTCTACTTCATCTCCTTCGCGAA
>JBLGAT010000018.1:0-41102 GCA_047612485.1 Psychroserpens sp. | reverse complement strand
GAACGATTACCAATTAGTGATTATGAAAATTCAATTCGCTTTTATCATCAATTAATAAAAAATAGTACTTCAAAATAAATACTCATAACACCATGTATAAAAAATAGGTCAGTGATAATCCGAAAAGAAGTCACTTTGATCCGTTACTATTCATACACCAACCGTTAATTGTTAGATAAATGAAAACAATACCAATCGATGAAATATTACCAAGAAAATCTGATCAATATCTTCAAGAAGTATTAAACTTATATGCTGACAACCTAGATGAAGTAGTAAATTTTGGCACACATGTGTTAAAATGGGATGTTGAGAAAAAAAGAGAAGGAAAAGATAACCACATACCATCACTTTTTTTAAGGAATATTATTGAACTAGGTGATGCAATTGCTATTTTAATTCGAAAGTCTTCCATTGATCCATGCAAAAATTTAATAAGATCGTTGTATGAGAATTGCCTTTCAATATTATACATACTTGAAGAGAATGAAGATGAGAGAGCACATTGTTTTATGGTTTGGAAAGCAAAAAGGGACTTAAAATATTACAAACAATTTATCACTTCAAATCAAAGCTCAAAAGAATTAAAAGCAAAACTCAGAAAAGATCATTTAAAATTAAAACTTGAAAAATATTTTGATCGTGATGACATTCGAGAAGTCGTACATGCTAAAATCTCTTTACTTAAACAAGATAAATTTAAAGAAGTAGCGATAGAATATGAAAGAACCACAAGATCAACTAAAAATCCAAATTGGCACTCACTTTTTAATGGTCCCAGAAATTTTCAGGAGTTAAGTTATTATTTCAAAAAAACGATCGAATACGAATTTCAGTATCGTAAATATTCTGAAAATGTTCATGCAACCGGACTGCTAAAAGGATTTGCCGACGCTGGTGATGATAAAGTGCAAATAATTCAAATTAGAGATTTTGAAAATAGTAAAGATATTTACATCGGAACAGTCTCGTATCTTTTAATTGCATATAATGAAATTATTTTAAAAAGAATACCAGAACAAAGAGATGAATTCTTAAAATGGCATTTAAGTTTTAGAGATGTTAATAATAACACCATTAGAGATAAACAATTCGTTTATCGGAAATAATACCAATTACCAACACGATATAAAATTATTTGCCTGTGTAAGCATACCTATAAAAATCCTGTCAGATTTTCAATCTGATGTGTGTTTGCTAATTTAGTTATTTAGACAAGCAACTAATCATACACAATCCGTTCCCATCACCTACACCTTCAGATCAATCTCCTTCAAATTCTCAATTCGGTTACGTATCAGGAAGGCGTCTATGGTCTCAAAATGCTCTATCACCCTTTTCTCCTTAAACTCAAATACCTTTTGGCTCAATCCCTGTAAAAAGTCACGGTCGTGGGAGACCAAGATCAGGGTGCCATCAAAGGACAACAACGCCTCTTTTAATACATCTTTGGACTTCAGGTCCAAATGGTTGGTAGGCTCATCCAGAATCAACAGGTTTACCGGTTCCAATAACAATTTTACCATCGCCAATCGCGTCTTTTCCCCTCCAGAGAGTACACTTACCTTTTTCTCCAGATCGTCCCCGCTAAACATAAACCTGCCCAAGATATTTTTTATCTGGGTACGGATATCCCCTGCCGCCACTTCATCCACGGTCTGGAAGATGGTCAGGTCCGGATCCAATAAAGAGGCTTGGTTCTGGGCAAAATACCCCACTTTTACATTATGACCCAGGGCACATTCTCCCTCAACATCTATCTCGCCCATAATGGCCTTGATCATCGTAGATTTTCCTTCCCCGTTCCTACCCACAAAAGAGACCTTCTCTCCCCTACTGATAGACATGTTGGCATCCTGGAACACCACATGGTCCCCATATTTCTTGGTTAGGCCGTTGACCGTTACGGGATAATCCCCTGAACGGATAGAAGGTGGGAAACGCAATTTGAGGGCAGCCGTATCTATCTCATCAATCTCTATGATCTGCAACTTCTCCAACATCCGCTCCCTAGAGGTCACCTGGTTGGTCTTGGAATAGGTCCCTTTGAACCTATCTATAAACTGTTGGTTGTCCGCAATAAGTTTCTGCTGTTCTTGGAACGCCTTTATCTGGTGGGCACGCCTGTCTTCCCGCAATTGCAGGTAATGGGTGTAGTTGGCCTTATAATCAAAGATGCGGCCCATGGTCACCTCTATGGTCCTATTGGTAATATTATCTATAAAAGTCTTATCGTGTGAAATAACCACTACGGCCTTGGCCTTGTTCAACAAGAAATCTTCCAACCAGATTACGGATTCTATATCCACGTGGTTGGTAGGCTCATCCAAGAGGATCAAGTCCGGCTTTTGCAACAAGATCTTGGCCAATTCTATACGCATACGAAATCCGCCACTGAACTCGCTGGTCAGGCGTCCAAAATCTTCCCGCCTAAAGCCAAGTCCCCTCAAGGCCTTTTCCACTTCTGCCTCGTAGTTGATTTCCTCCAGGGCATAGTATTTCTCACCGAGGTCGGATACCTTGCCAATGATTTTCATATAGGCGTCGGACTCATAGTCGGTCCTAGTCTCCAGTTCCTTGTTCAGGCGGTCCATTTCGTCCCGCATTTCAAAGATTTCCTTAAAGGCCTTAGAGGCCTCCTCAAAGACGGTACAGTTATCATCGGTGAGCAAATGCTGTGGCAAATAAGCGATCACGGCATCCTTGGGAAAACGGATATGCCCACGGGTGGCCTTTTGCTCCCCGGCGATGATCTTCATCATGGTAGATTTCCCTGCCCCGTTCTTCCCCATAAGGGCAATCTTATCATTCTCATTGATCACGAAAGACACGTCACTAAAGAGTGTATCCCCACTAAATTCTACTGCAATTGCGTCTACCGAAATCATACTTTTTTCTTTGGAGCTGCAAAACTAAAAAAAAGCGGGTCACCACAAAGAAATAGTGTGCTATAATGCAGCGTGTTAGGTGATAAAATTTCATGGATACCAATGTCTATTTTTACTACATTAGCTGTTTTTACCACCTATGAACAAGCCAAGAATAGCATTAGCCATTGGAATACTCGCCGTATCCGTTTTTCCTCTATTGATCAAGATGGAACTGGCCCCAGGTTTGATCTCGGCCTTCTACCGTATGGCCATAGCGTTGGCGCTGATATTACCCTATGCATGGTATACCAAACAGTTGGTCATGCCCTCAACAAAAATAATATTGTTAACGGCCCTGAGCGGCATCTTATTTGGATCGGATGTGGCGGTCTGGAACATCTCTATACTGGAATCCACCGCCACCCAGGCATCCCTACTGGCGAACCTCTCCCCGGTATGGGTAGGCATTGCGACTTTTTTATTTCTAACGAACAAACCCACCAAGAATTTTTGGATCGGGACCCTCATTTCCCTTCTAGGGATGGTTACCTTGATAGGTTTCGGGGTATTTGCCACCCTTTCCTTTGATGTCGGATTTATTTTTGGGGTATTGTCCGGAGTTTTTTATTCCGCCTACCTTTTGATAAGCAAGGAGGTACTTGCCAAGATATCCATTGTCACCTTTATGACCTACAGCCTAATGGCCTCTACCCTATTTCTAGGCCTTGCCAGTTTGTATTGGGATCAGCCCTTTGGCGGGTTTTCCACAATGGGATGGATGATACTTTCCATACAGGCCGTAGTATGCCAATTATTGGCCTGGCTGATGGTGAGCTATGCCCTACAGCATATGAAGACCACCCGGGTATCTTTGGCCATGTTGAGTCAGGCTTTGTTGACGGCCTTTTTGGCTTGGATCTTTTTGAACGAGACCATTACCCTACAAATGATATTGGGAGGTATTATCCTTCTTTTTGGGATCCGAGTTACCTTTTACAATAAACCCATAACAATAAAAAGGCTGCTTAAAAAGGAGCCACTGGCTCCCTTTATTAAAAATGCGGTATAAATGTAAATCCTGTATTATACAGGATCGCCGTACAGGTCAAAATCTGCCGCTTCGGTGATCTTCACATTGGTGAACTCCCCTATTTTTACGTAGTGTTTTGCAGCATCTATCAACACCTCATTGTCCACATCCGGAGAATCAAACTCGGTACGACCTACAAAATAAGGTCCTTCTTTACGGTCGATAATACAACGGAAGGTCTGCCCTACTTTTTCCTGGTTCAGTTCCCAAGAGATCTGGGACTGCAGTTCCATAATCTCGGCAGCGCGTTCCAATTTTACATCTTCCGGCACATCGTCCACCAAGTTAAAGGCATGGGTGTTTTCCTCGTGACTATAGGTGAAGCATCCCAAACGTTCAAAACGCATTTCCTCTACCCAACTTTTAAGGGTCTGAAAGTCTTCTTCGGTCTCTCCAGGATATCCCACGATCAAGGTGGTACGGATGGTCATTTCTGGTACAGTGGCCCTAAAATCCTGTAATAGTTTGGTGGTTTTGGCCTTCGTGGTTCCACGACGCATACTTTTTAGGATAGAGTCTGATATATGTTGTAATGGAATATCCAAGTAGTTGCACACTTTTGGTTCTTCGTTCATTACGTCCAAAACGTCCATTGGGAATCCTGTTGGGAAGGCATAGTGCAAGCGGATCCATTCGATCCCCTCAACTTTCACCAATTCCTTCAACAGCTCCGCCAAGTTTCTCTTCTTGTAAATGTCCAAACCATAATAGGTAAGATCCTGTGCAATCAATACCAATTCCTTCACCCCTTTGGCGGCCAATTTCTCAGCTTCCAGGACCAAATCCTCAATTGGGGTACTCTTGTGTTTCCCACGCATTAGGGGAATGGCACAAAAGGAACAAGGTCTGTCACAACCTTCGGCTATTTTTAGATAAGCGTAATTTTTTGGGGTGGTGGTTAAACGTTCCCCTATCAGCTCATGCTTATAATCGGCTCCCAAGGCCTTCAATAGATTGGGCAGATCACTGGTCCCAAAATATTCATCCACATTGGGAATATCTTTTTGTAGTTCTGGCTTATAGCGTTCACTTAAACATCCGGTCACAAAAACCTTATCAACAAGACCGGCCTCTTTTTTCTGCACAAACTCCAAAATGGTGTTTATACTTTCCTCTTTGGCATTGGCAATAAAACCACAGGTATTGATGACAACAACATTCCCTTCCTCTTCATGTACCACTTCTTTATTGTTGGCACGCAACTGTCCCATGAGCACTTCTGAATCGTACACATTCTTGGAACACCCTAGGGTTACTACGTTGATTTTGTTCTTTTTAAGTGATTTTGTCCGCATGTTTTTTCTAAATAGGGTGCAAAAGTACGATATGATACAAGAATGGCATCGTAATAAGACTAATATTAACGTTTCGGGGCATTGCCCCCTTGGTAAATACTCATTATAAATTTATAAATCCAATAAATATGAAAGTCTGCTATTGAAACTTTTCCGGCATTTTACGCACTTTGGTGCCTATTTCAAAAGCACGGCCCAGGGCCAATAATTTATCCTCTTGGAACGATTTTCCAATGAAGGTAAGACTGATGGGCTCTCCTGTTTCCTTGTATCCCATGGGTACCGTTAATGCCGGATATTTGGCCACGGCGGCATAGCCTGCATGGTAATTGTTGATGGACAGGATCGCATCCAGGTTTTCTTTATCCAAAGCAGCATCAAAAAAGGTCCTCCCCGTTTTTTCCAACCTGCTTTTTATTTCTTCCAAGCCTTCAGTGGTGGTAGAATCTGCAACGATCCCTTCAAACAAGGCCTGTCCGTAAGGAATGCGAATCAAAGAATCCAAATTGTTAAAAACGATGGCATCTTGGATACTGCCGATTTTTACGGCATCCTTGTTTTTAACTTGGGTGCTCAAATAGGCTGGTAGGTCGTTTTTCATATCGATATTCAAAATACTAAGGAAGCCTTCCATTTCCACCGTTGGCGGGGTAAATACCACAATTTCGGCCCCCAAGCCCTTTAATTTCTCCACGGTATTCTTATAGATCTCGTTCTCCTCCATAAGGTTGGAGAATACCCCTAAGCGCTTGCCTTTTAAAGAACTATTGGCAACTCCGCTCATATAATCCGTAGTAGAGGCCACAGATTTCATATCAGATGGGTCTTTCCCCAACATGGCCGATAATAAAATGGCATTGTCAGTTACGTTTTTAGTCATGGGGCCAGGAGTATCCAAGGTACTGGAAATAGGAACTATCCCCGATCTGCTCAATAGGCCGATAGTTGGTTTTAGTCCCACCACAGAATTCTGACTGGATGGTGATAAAATGGAACCCGAAGTCTCTGTGCCTACGGCCGCCACCGCATAGTTGGCGGCTACAGAAGTACCGCTACCAGCACTGGAACCTCCGGTTTCAAATACTTTTCTACCATATGGGTTCAAGGTCTGTCCCCCAATGGCACTATAGCCCACAGGGCAGCCAGAACAAAGGAAATAGGCCCACTCACTTAGGTTGACCTTCCCTAAAATAAGGGCGCCGTTTTTTTTTAATTGTTGTACGATAAAGGCATCATCGGTCTTATTGTTCATCAAGGCGATAGATCCTGCCGTGGTGTTCATCCCCAAAGTGTTGATATTGTCTTTCAGTAAAATGGGCATTCCATAGATGGGATGGTGTTTCTGTTTCGGATATTTTTTATGGAACTCGTCCATTTTTTGGGCTTCTGCAACAACATCCTTGTTCAAGGCCAAAACCGTGTTTAGGGTGGTGGCATTGTCCAGTTCGTATTTGTAGATACGTTTTAGATAAAAAAGCACCAGCTTCTCATAGGATAATTTTCCCTTTTCAACAGAAGCTTGCAGGGTAGGAATATCCTGTTCTAGGATAAGTGGTTTTAGAGCTTCATATTCAGAATCGGTCATTTTGGAAACCTCTTCATAAAGTGGCAAGAACACCTCGTTTTTATCCAATACTTTGGATTGGATGAGCTTGTACTGCATTCTCCCTATTTCATGGTTGGTATTGGCTGCAACTTCAGCAGAATCATTATAAGCTTCCCAAAGTACCACAGGTGCTTCTGCCTTTTCTTGTTTTTGCTTACAGGAGGTAAATCCCAATGTCGCTGCCAAACCTAAAATAAAGAGTCTTTTCATAGTTGTATGTTTGAATTAATTTTTTCTCCAATTTATGATATTTTCCTCATTCATGCGAACAAACTCGTCCTTCCCTTCCTTTGCCGCCAACTCCATAGATTTTTGGGCAGATGCCACGGCAGCTTTATAATCCCCCATAGCTGCTTCCACCAAGGATTTTACCCGATGGAAATAATAGGTATCGCCCCCCAGGGCAATGGCCTTGTTCAAATAGTTTAGCGCCAAAGGATATTGTATCCCCTGTTCTTGATAATATCGTGCTGTCTCATAATAGGTCTGGGCCGTAGGATTCTCTTGTACCTGTTTGTTGATCTCCCTTAGCATGGCGCTGTGGGTATCCACCGTCAAGGGCACCACTATTTTAGTATTTTCCCAAGTCAAGATCATATCCAAACTGTTATGGGTCACATTATCAAAGGTAATCAAAAAATTCTCTTGAAAATGGGTGATTTTTTCTGGGATTACGGTTACCCTAAGGGCATCTTCCGCTGGGTCATAGGCGGTTCTACCATCGCCCCAATGTGCTGTATTGTTATGGAATACTATTTCCCAGGCATCTTCATTTGGAAAGGCATACAAGGCATAAGTCCCTTTAGCAAGAGAATTGCCAAGTACTTTTATATCGCTATCCAGGGTAATCTTGGTGGACTCATTTGCCCCTACGCGCCAGATGCGGCCATAGGGCACTAAATGTCCAAAGACGGCCCTACCATTTACGGCAGGTCGTGAGTATTGTACTGTGATTTTGGAAAGACCAACCTCTTGTTCCACTAAGGCAAAGGGACTGGCTTTAGGATGTGTGATTTGAGCAGCGCTATCCAGCACCAAGAACAATAGTAATATGAATACTAGGGATCTCAATTTTTACCTCCAAAAAATGAATCTACGAACTCGAACTTATTAAATATTTGAAGGTCTTCGATGCCCTCACCTACCCCTATATACTTTACAGGGATCTTGAACTGATCGGAGATCCCGATGACCACACCACCTTTGGCCGTGCCATCCAATTTAGTAACCGCCAAAGAGGTTACTTCGGTAGCCTTGGTAAACTGTTTTGCCTGTTCAAAGGCATTCTGACCTGTGGAACCGTCAAGGACGAGCATTACATCATGTGGGGCATCGGGGACTACTTTTTGCATTACCCTTTTTACCTTGGTGAGCTCGTTCATCAGATTCACCTTATTGTGCAAACGCCCGGCTGTATCAATAATGACCACATCGGCTCCTTGTTTTACGGCAGAACTCAAAGTATCGAAGGCTACGGAAGCGGGATCACTGCCCATGGCCTGTTTTACAATGGGCACATCCACACGGTCTGCCCATACTTGCAATTGGTCTATGGCGGCAGCACGAAATGTATCCGCAGCACCCAATACAACCTTATAGCCTTGTTTTTTAAATTGATGGGCCAGTTTACCGATCGTGGTGGTCTTACCGGCACCATTGACACCTACCACCATGATCACATAGGGCTTTATATCCTTGGGCACCACAAAATCGGTCTCCTCCCCTACATTGGTCTCGGCCAGTAGGCCTGAAATTTCTTCACGGAGGATCACGTTGAGTTCATCCGTACCCAGATATTTATCACGGGATACCCTAGCCTCTATTCTTTCGATTATTTTGAGTGTAGTATTCACACCTACATCCGAGGTGACCAATACTTCCTCCAGATTATCCAAAACATCATCGTCTACCTTGGTCTTCCCGGCAACCGCTTTCCCCAATTTTGAGAAAAAACTGGTTTTGGATTTCTCTAATCCCTTATCCAGGGTTTCCTTTTTTTCGGAAGAAAATATCTTTTTGAATAAACTCATTTGTTGTACTACTTCTTTTACCCAAAGATATGAAAATAAAAAAGCTACTTTCGATGGAAAGTAGCTTTAAAATCTATTTTGGCAAGTTTTATTTATGCTTTGCCAGCCAATCGTTTACAACTTCAGGAGCCATTACTGACTCAACAAAAGTGTAAGCACCACTCTTTGGTGACTTTACCATTTTAATGGCTTTGGTTAATCTTTTTGAGCTTGTCTGTAAACTCGCTACGGTCTTCTTTGCCATGACGTATTATTTTATTTCTTTATGAACTGTCATTTTCTTCATGATAGGGTTGAATTTCTTAATTTCCATCCTATCTGGAGTATTCTTTTTGTTCTTGGTAGTGATATACCTAGAAGTCCCTGGCATGCCGGAATCTTTATGTTCCGTACATTCCAAAATAACTTGGATCCTATTACCTTTCTTTGCCATTGTTATCTTTTTATTTACGGATTACTTAACCAATCCTTTTGCTCTTGCTTCTTTTATAACCGCAGAAATCCCCTTTTTATTGATGGATTTCAACGCCTTAGCAGTTACCTTTAGGGTTACCCAACGGTCTTCTTCAGGGATATAAAAACGTTTCTTAGAAAGATTTGTATCAAATCTTCTCTTGGTTTTATTAATGGAAAAAGATACGTTGTTACCAAACATAGGTTTCTTTCCAGTAATTTCACAAACTTTTGACATTTCGCTACTTTTAGTGTGATTTTAAACAGGATGCAAATTTATATCTTTTTTATGGGAAGGCAAAATTCTTTTTTCAGAATTTTTGAATTTCTTTTTGTAAAAGCTCAAAAGCCTTGTTTACGGTCTTCTGAACAATGCGCTCCCGATGGTTCCCCATCATGAATTTTTCTACATAAACCCCAGATGGTGAGGCTATTGAAATAAAAACGGTCCCCACATCGACATCCGAATCCCCTTTTGTGGGTCCGGCATTCCCAGTCGTGGCAATTGCAAAATCTGTACCTAAAAGTTCCCTTACGTTACTCGCCATGGCCTCTGCAACGGATGAACTGACTACGGAATGGGTTTTTATGAGCTCCTCGGACACGTTTAAGACCTTTATTTTAACTTCCGTTGCATAACTGACCACACTGCCCTTAAAATAGGCCGAAGCTCCTGGAACAGAAGTGATCCGTTCTGCAATGGCACCACCAGTGCAACTTTCTGCCGTGGCGACTGTAAATTGTTTTTTGGCCAATAATTTACCTACAACCTCCTCTAAAGCCCCATTTTGGTCTTCCCCGAAGATAATATCCCCGATTATTCCATGAAGTTTTTGGATTTCTCCCTCCACAGCTATGGCTATTTCCTCCTTATCGGTACCCTTGGCAGTCAAACGAAGTCTGACTTTTCCAAGATTGGGCAAATAGGCTAACTTGATGAATGGCGGCAGTGCGTTTTCCCAATGCTCTATCTTTTCTGCAATGGCACTTTCACCCACCCCATATGTCATCAAGGTCCTGTGCAGTATAAATGGCCTATGGAACACATTTACGATCCTAGGGATCACTTCATTTTGGATGAGGCTCTTCATTTCAAATGGCACTCCTGGAAGGGATACAAATACCTTTCCATTCCGTTCGATCCACATCCCTGGAGCCGTGCCATAGGCATTCTTCAACACAACAGCCCTGGAAGGCACCAATGCCTGCCTACGGTTCATATCGGAAATAGGGGTAGAAATATAATTTCTGAACAGCTCTTCTACATGCGCCAACACCTCTTTGCTCTCCACCAAAGTATCCCCAAAATATTCACAAAGGGTCAGTTTGGTGATATCATCCTTGGTGGGCCCCAGACCTCCCGTAACTATGATGACATCTGCCCTGGATTCGGCTTCTTCAAAAGCTTTAAGGATATGGCTACGCTCATCCTGTACGGAGGTGATCTGATATACAGATACCCCTATAAGGTTCAACTCTTGTGCAATAAATGCGGAATTGGTATCAATTATCTGCCCAATAAGGATTTCGTCGCCAATGGTGATAATTTCTGCAAACATTACAGATTGAAATCTTTTTTAAGCTCTGAAACCACCTGGCGGATATCTTGCAATAACAATGGAAATAATTTCTCTATTGCCGCACTGGTCCCTTCCTGTTTTCCCAAGGTTTCTATTTCCAGAGCGTGGGCACGGGTCTGTTCCATCCCCAAAAGATCCACATTCGGCTTAATTTTGTGTGCCAATTGGTACACATTGTTATAGTCCTTTTTTTCGATGGCCTCTCCCAATAACTCAAGATCGGTGGGCACTTCTTCCAAAAATACAGCTATTACAGAGTTGATGAAGTCTTCATCCCCTTCCGCCATTTCATTTAATTTGTCTAAACTGTATATCATTATTTTATTTTTACTGTAAATAGCTCCTCGTTTTCAAGCCTACCTGAAAGGTAGTCATTTGTATCAATCTTTCCAACACCGGCAGGGGTTCCCGTGAATATTATATCACCCTTTTTCAGCATAAAGTATTTGGACACATATGTAATGATCCCATCTATCTTCCACAGCATCAAACTGGTATTCCCCTGTTGTACGATCTTTCCGTTTTTGGAGAGTGAAAAATTCAAGTTGTTCAAATCCTTAAAATTGGACTTTGGCAACCAATTTCCAACTACCGCCGCACCATCAAAACCCTTGGCCTTTTCCCAAGGCAGGCCCTTTTCCTTTAGTACCGATTGCACATCCCTGGCCGTAAAATCTATCCCTAGTCCTACCTCATCATAATATTTATGGGCGAATTTTTCTTCAATATGCTTCCCCACTTTCTTGATCTTTACCAAGACCTCCACTTCATAATGCACGTCATTGGTAAATTCAGGAATATAAAAATCCTGCTCCTTGGGGAGTACCGAAGAATCGGGCTTTATAAAAACCACCGGATCAGTTGGCCTTTCATTATTCAATTCTTTGATATGGTCCGCATAATTGCGACCTATACAGATGATCTTCATGCTCTAGATTCAATATTAAACAATCCGGCGATCTTAAATGGAATTTTTAAAATTGTGCTTCCTCCAAAATAAGTACAAAGATTGTATTTACCCTAATTTATTATTGAGCTTATTTAGTTTTATTTGCGTGAGCACTTTTTTGGTGTACAATGGGAAATCGGCATTCAAAATCCATCCAAAATAACCCGGTTCCTTTTCCAATACGTCATGCACTTTTCTCCCCTTGTGCTTCCCAAAAGAAAAAATTTCTTCCCCGTCTTCATCAAGCCCAATAAAACCTGCAAAATCGACAAATTGCCTATGGGTTGAAAATTCGGCCAATTTTTTGATATTGTTTTCCAATTCCGGGTAGCGATCCAATTGGGACAAGAGTACCTCATAGGTGGCGTTGGTATCGGCTTCAGCGCTGTGGGCATCGGTCAGATCCTTATCACAATAAAACTTAAAGGCAGCGGCCAGAGTTCTTTTTTCCATTTTATGGAATATGGTCTGTACATCTACCGAAACGGTGTTTTTCATATCAAAATCTATATCGGCACGAAGCATTTCTTCCGCCAATAAAGGGATATCGAAACGATCTGAATTGAACCCTCCCAAATCACAGTCCTTGATCATGTTATAAATTTCCTTCGACAACTCTTTGAAGGTAGGCTCATTCGCAACTTTTTCGTCTGAAATACCATGAACGGCAACCACTTCGGCCGGAATGGGCATTTCTGGGTTCACCAGCCATGTTCTACTTTCCTTATTCCCGTTGGGATGTACTTTTAAAATAGAAATCTCTACTATTCTGTCCTTTGCCACATTGATTCCTGTAGTTTCCAGGTCAAAAAAACAAATGGGCCTTGTGAGGTTTAATTGCATGCTTTCATATGATTTACACAAAGATAGTTTTTAGAAATAGAGGAGGGGAAAATTACTGTTTATATTCGACCAACATCAATTCTCCCCCTTTTATTGATCATTATAGTCTGGTATTGATAATATTGTTGAAGGCAGAGCCAAACGTATAACTGATTCCTACGCCAAATTGTATTTCAAAATTAGTGGCGATCTGTTTTTGTTGAAGAAGGACATCCTCAATAGAGGCTGACCCTGCTGGTAGGTTGATCTGATCTTGTATCAATTTTAAATCTCCAGAAAAACGCACGGAAAGACCCTTAAATATACGCACAGATAAATAACTATCTACCTCCAACCGGTTTTTGGACCAATCGTTCAAAAAGGTCGAAGCGGACACCCTAGCAAAAACATTGCCCCAAGGCTGTCTAAAACGAAGTCCCACATTAAGAGAATGACTAAAAACCGTTTCCTTGTCCTTTCCAAAAATAGTGGTTTCCATATAATCGTTGAACTTATATCCAATTTTATAGGCAAAGACAATTTCCCTTCTCAACACCTCCCGATAGGGAAAAATATTATATTCAATAGCAGGCCTTGCGTCCAAGGCTATATTCAGATTGGTATAGGTATCGTGCCGAGCACCACCGAAGATTCCAGCTGACCAGTGATCTGAAAGACTGCGCACCACACTTCCATATCCAGAATATTGCTCCCTTTCACTGGTAAACTCTTCCCCATCATTTTGAAATTTACTACTGAACCGGTTCATTTCCAGATCAGCTCGAATACGCCATTTTTCAGTTACCTTATCACTTTCAAACCCCAATTCATACCTAAACTGGTTCCTACTGGCCTCACTGCTTACATCCACTTCACCTCTCACCTCAAAGATCCAATTGTTCCAAGGATCCTCAAAATTGATATCTTGGCGCTCTTTCATTCCATCTTTGGAGATGTTGTATTCTATTTTATCAGCCACATCGGACTGCAAGATATATTTTAATAATCCGGTTTTAATGCGCTGTAACAAACCTTTGCGCACCTCATCGGAAGACATATTGGCTGTGGTATCATATGAAAGTTCGTTTTCCATTTCACCAAAGTTGCCCTCCCCCGTAAATTCCAATTTATAGGTGCGTCCGCCACTGCCATTTGCAATATCATAAATGAACAGTTTAACATTTGCCAGACCTTGGTCTCTAACATGGCTTACAAAATTGATCTCTTGCTGTATGTACCTCTTGTCACAATTACAGTCGAGGAACATTTTTATTGATTCATTCTGAGGAAATACAGCAAATGGAAGTAGTAATAAAATAAAAAAGCAAAGCCTTTTCATCATCGGGAGAGGACAAATCATTAATATAATTACGTTTTGTATGTGGGTTAAAGGTAAGGTTTGATAACCCTGTAAACTAGAATAGGACGGGAAAGCCTCCTTTGAATAGTGTTAAATATTTCTAAAATCAACCCTGAAACACACTGATTTTATCTCTTTAGAGTATATCCTTTGCTCCTGATGCCAGGATTGGAAACAAAAAATGCCCCGATATATCGGGGCATTTCATATATAATTTGAGTCTATTACACCTCTCTGTTCACATCCCACGCCTCCAAATAATCGGCAACGGCTTTGACGAACATACCGCCCAAAGCACCGTTTACCACCCTGTGGTCGTAACTATGGGACAGGTACATCTTACTTCTTATCCCTATCAGATCCCCTTCTGGGGTCTCAATAACAGATGGGATCTTACGGATAGCTCCCAAAGCCATGATACCCACTTGTGGCTGGTTGATGATGGGCGTTCCGAAAACACTGCCGAAAGTTCCCACATTGGTTACAGTATAGGTTCCGTCCTTGATCTCATCCGGCTTTAAGGCATTGTTTCTTGCCCTATTGGCCAAATCGTTTACTGCCTTGGCCATCCCCACTAAATTCAACTGATCTGCATTTTTGATCACTGGAACAATTAGGTTTCCATCTGGCAGGGCTGCTGCCATCCCAATATTGATGTTTTTCTTCTTTATAACGTTGTCCCCATCCAAAGAGATATTCAGCATTGGATATTTCTTTAGTGCATTAGCGATGGCTTCCATGAAAATTGGGGTGAACGTCAATTTCTCCCCTTCCCTTTTTTCAAAGGCGTTTTTCATTTTATTCCTCCAGTTCACCACATTGGTCACATCCACTTCCACAAAACTTTGCACATGGGCCGAAGTTGAAATACTGGCGGTCATATACTGGGCAATGAGTTTGCCCATTCGGGACATTGGGATCACCTCATCACCACTACCTACTTGTACCGGTGCAGCTTTTGGCTTTTCCTCTGCCATTTTGGGAGCACTTGGCTGCGCTTGTTGTTTCACTTGAGGCTGTGTTGTTGCTACAGCTGGTGTCTTTTCAGAAGCCCTGTTCTCCACATATTCCAAAATATCACCTTTGGTTACCCGGTTGTCCTTCCCGGTACCATTGATGGTATTCAATTCTGCTACGGTAATCCCCTCTTCCTTGGCAATGTTTTTTACCAACGGGGAATAAAATTTTTCAGACTCACTATATGCCATGACCGGAGCGGCTATAGTTTCCTTTGCCCCTACCACATGGTCTTCCAATTCCGCTACCACTTCTTGTGGCACTTCTTTAGCACTTTCAGCGGTCACATCCCCATCATCAGGACCATCCCCAGCTATTTCGATGATGGCCACGGTATCTCCTACGTTGATCACATCATCTATATTAAACAATTTCTCCACCAAAACACCATCCACTTCACTAGGAACTTCGGAATCTACCTTGTCGGTAGCAATCTCAAAAACGGCTTCATCCATTTCAATGGTATCACCAACTTCCTTTAACCATGAGGTTAGCGTTGCTTCTGCAACACTTTCACCCATCTGCGGCAATTTTAATTCGAATCTTGACATATTGATACTTTGTATGCTTAATTGGTTTGATATTTTGCAAAAATACTAAAAAAAAGACCTTATGATTATATTAATCCTATTTTTTAGTTGGTTTATTAGGTCGATTTTAGTGAATTCTCAAAAGGGATACGGTTTACAATACTTCTGCCCAAGGTTACCTCATCGGCATATTCCAATTCATCGCCAACAGCAATCCCCCTAGCTATGGTAGAGGTTTTAACCTCCGCCCCTTCCAACTGTTTAAAGATATAAAAATTGGTGGTATCGCCTTCCATGGTGGAGCTCAGCGCAAAAATCAATTCCTTGATGACCCCTTCTTTTACCTTGGTTATAAGTGATGATATAGTTAAATTTTGCGGTCCTATACCTTCCATTGGAGATATTTTACCCCCCAAAACATGATAGAGTCCTTTATACTGACCTGTATTCTCTATGGCCATGACGTCCCTGATATCCTCTACCACGCAGACCAGACTTTCATCCCTTTTTGGATTGGCACAAATCTCACATAAGGCCACATCGGATATATTGTGGCAATTGGAACAAAACTTGATATCATTCCTTAAATGTTGAAGGGCAGTGGTCAGACGCAAGGTCTGTTCACTGGGTTGTTTTAACAAATGCAGCACAAGACGCAAAGCCGTCCGTTTACCAATGCCCGGCAATTGTGACATTTCGTAAACTGCATTTTCCAATAGTTTAGAAGAAAATTCCATAGTTACAAAATTACGATTTTAGATTTATGTTTTATCTTTTTGTACTTTGCGATGCAAATTTATTTTTATGACCGCCACGCATATCCTGCTCCTCATTGGGTGTTATTTTTTGTTGCTTTTATTCATATCCTACCTTACCGGAAAAAATGATTCCAATAACGACTTTTTTAAAGCCGGAAAACAATCGCCTTGGTTTTTGGTGGCTTTTGGAATGGTCGGGGCCTCCTTATCCGGGGTTACCTTTATTTCTGTTCCAGGTTGGGTAGAAGCATCCCAATTCAGCTATATGCAAGTGGTCTTAGGGTATTTCGTAGGATATTTTGTCATAGCCTTCGTACTTTTACCCATCTACTACCAACTCAATGTGACCTCTATTTATGAATATTTGGGGCAACGTTTTGGAAAGGTGAGCTATAAGACCGGAGCCTTCTTTTTCTTTATTTCCAGGGTATTGGGATCCGCGTTCCGACTATTTTTAGTGACCATTGTGCTGCAGCAATTTGTTTTCGACGAATTGAACGTTCCTTTTGAAGTGACCGTGATCCTATCCATTCTCTTAATTTGGATCTACACCTTTAGGGGGGGCATTAAGACCATCGTTTGGACAGATACCCTTCAGACCTTATTTATGCTTGTTTCCGTTGGGTTGAGCATCTATTTCATCAATCAGGAATTGGATTGGACCTTCTCCGAATTCTTGGCCTCCGAAGAGTTGAAGCAGTACAATAAAATATTCTTTACAGATTCACTATTTAATAAGACCCACTTTGTGAAGTCGTTTGTTGGCGGGATGTTCATCACCATCTGCATGACGGGCTTGGATCAGGATATGATGCAAAAAAACCTCACTTGCAAATCGTTGAAGGACGCCCAAAAGAATATGATTTCCTTTACCTTCGTACTTGTGGTCGTGAACTTTATCTTTTTACTTCTTGGCGCCCTTTTGTTTATATATGCCTCCAAGTTCAATATTGCCATCCCTATGATGGACGGCTCACCTAAGTCCGACTTACTATTCCCAGAAATAGCCTTGAACAGTGGCCTTGGAATTACGGTAGCAATCACCTTTATGTTAGGACTCATCGCCGCGGCATATAGTAGTGCGGATAGTGCCCTTACTGCCCTGACCACCTCTTTCTGTGTTGATTTTTTAAATATTGAAAAAAGACCGGAAGCCGTTCAAAAGAGCATCCGTAAGAAAACCCATGTGGGGATGAGCATCCTCTTGATCATCGTGATCATTATCTTTAAATATGTGCTTGATAAAAATGTTATAGACGGCCTGCTTACCGTTGCCACGTACACTTATGGCCCGCTCTTGGGCTTGTTCGCATTTGGCATCTTTACCAAATACAAAATCATGGATCAATATGTCTGGATAGTGGCAGTGGCTTCTGTCCTGATCATTGTAGGGATCGCCAATATCCCAATGGAATATCTGGGAGGCTATGCGTTTGGATACGAACTACTGCCCATCAATGGATTATTGACATTTTTTGGATTGTGGTTGATCCGGATAAAAGACTAATTGAAACAAGCAAACGTATCAATACTGCCCCGTTCCCAAAAGCACCAAGGTACAGGCCACTTCAACCTCTATACCCTCTTTTTTTAAAAGATCGTATAATTCCGGATTTTCCGTACCTGGATTAAAAATTACCCTCTTTGGGGAAAGGCCCAAAATGGTATCATAATAGGGGCCTTGACGTTGTGGCCCTATATAAAGGGTGAGGGTATGTATATCTCGCATCTGCTCCAGACTTGTTTTCACCGGAACATTATCTATATATCCTTCTTTAAGTCCAAAGGCATCAGTTTCAATATTGTTGGCCAAAAGTCGTTTTACAACCACATAACTGTATCTATCCGGTTTTAATGAAGCGCCAAAAACTAGTGTTTTCTTCATATGTTAATATAGTTGTAAAAGAATGTTAATACCCGCTGTTTTTCGATAAATTATTCGTCAATTAGTAGTGACTAATTCACAACAAAGACATTGATAAGATTATATTTTTATAGTTAATGGTTAGTGTTTAGTATAACTTATCAATGATAAAACCCGAGGCAATTGCTTCGGGTTTTCTATTATTATCTTACTTGTATATTCCCAAATTAATTTCCCTCTAAGATACTGCATTTCACATTTCTTGACCATCCCCTTTTACTTTATTATCCAAAGGCACCCAACAACATAATTGCCATTTATAATTATCATTATGAGAATCATGGTAAAAACCAGCTCATGTTAAATGAATAAAAAGTATTGATTCTTAGTAACATTTAAGAATTTGCATCGTCTTATTTACATCAATCAATCATCAATAAACGAACAATCAAATGAAAAAAGCAATCTTGTTTATTGCACTTCTTTTCTGTGCTGCAATCTCAGCGAATCATTTTAAACATCCAACAGATTTAAAAAATGGAATAATAAGCGGTGTCGTTATGGACCAAAACACAAAGCAACCCGTAGCCTATGCTTCCATTGTCATTAAATCCCAATCTGATCTACAAACCATTACCGGAGGTATAACCCTAGAAGATGGCAGTTTTGAAATTCAAGGACTTCCCGAAGGAAACCTCCTGTTGGAAATACAATTTATAGGATACAAATCCTTTTCCAAGAACATTTCTATTACCAAGGACATCAAAAAATTGGAATTGGGATCAATTTTCTTGGAAGAAGAGACGGAGGAACTTTCAGGGGTAGAGGTTGTGGGCGAACGCACAACAATTGAGCAAAAAATAGATAGAAAGGTGATCAATGTAGGGAAGGATCTAACTACTACAGGAGCAACGGCCTCTGATATTATGAACAACATACCTTCAGTCAATATAGACCAACAAACGGGAGAACTTAGTCTTAGGGGCAATTCCAATGTTAGGGTCATGGTAGATGGCAAGTTATCCAATGTACCTGTGGCTCAACTTTTACGTCAGATACCATCAACTTCCATAAAATCCATTGAATTGATTACCAATCCATCCGCAAAATACAATCCGGAGGGGATGAGCGGCATTATCAATATTATACTTCATAAAAACGCCAATATTGGCTTTAATGGAACCCTTAGTACTGGATTAACAGTAGGAGTTGAGGCAAAATTCAATAGTTCCATCGATTTAAACTATCGCAATGGAAAATTTAACCTTTATGGAAATTACGGTAATAACATAGGGAAATATGTCAATGATGGGACCATTTATAGGGTAGATGAAAACTCGGAGCAATTGTTCGATTTCTTCAATAACAACAAGTCCCACCTATATAAATTGGGTGTTGATTTCTTTTTGAATGATAAAAACACCATTTCTTTTTTTACCAACCAAAACATGTTTGATGGTAAAGGAGAAGGCCTTACGGAAATATTATATTATGACGATATCTCCAGAAATTCTAATCAGTTTTTTAACAATGTCAATGACAATTTAAGTGAGCAATATAATTTTGACTATAAACTAGATCTTAAAAAAGATGGGCACAACTTGGAACTAGAGGTAGATTACAACCATTTTAATGATGCCGAAGTAGCCGATTTTAAGTCAACCGGTTCAGTGCAATTTCCCGACTACCAGGATTTTGTGGATACCGAAAGGAAACAGACCATTGCGAACTTGGATTATGTAAACCCATTGGATTCCATTTCCAAGTTGGAAGTAGGTATAGAGGCCAGGGTTTTTGAAACCCAAGTTGGGTATTCTTCCACAGGTTTATCCTTTAACAATAACGGGGATTTACGACCTACTCCTAACACTGACTTTGTTTATGGAATGGATATCTATTCCGCTTATGCCACCTTTGGTCAAAATTATAAGAAATGGTCCTATCAATTAGGGGTGAGAGTGGAAGATGTAGCGGTAAAAGCAGACACCAATACGGTCAGATCTTTTACCGATAAGTATACAGAAGTATATCCTTCTGGATTTTTGACTTATAGCCCGAGTGAAAAAAACCAATTTCAGATGAGTGTAAGTAGGCGTGTGGACAGACCTGGCCTACAACAGGTAAATCCTATTCGAGAATGGTCCACCCCATTGATATCATCATTTGGAAATCCAAGTCTAATACCACAATTTACCAATTCCTATGAAGTGAACTATACACGAAGATTGGAAAATGGAAGCATAACAAGCGGGGTATTTTATAGAACCATATCAGATGAAATAAATAGAGCTGTTTATGTAGACCGGCTAGATTTAAACAAATTGATTTTAACCCATGACAATTTTGACAACACCACAGCTTATGGCATGGAGGTCTCCTTGAATTTGAAACCTGCCAAATGGTGGAGTATCAATGGAAGCTTCGATCTTTTCTCCCAAACGCAAAGAGGTATTACAGAGCGTTTGTCCATAGATGATGATGCCCCAACAGAAGATAATATTATTGTGGAGAAGGTTTCTGTGGATAACTTGGCGTGGAACCTTAGAATGAACAACAGCTTTAAAGCAACGGATAAGCTAACATTCCAATTATTCGGATTTTATAGGGGAGAAAACCAAAATATTCAGTTTCTGGTAAAACCCATGTATTTTATAAATACCGGCGCGCGTTATAGTTTTGCGGATGGGAAGGGAACATTTAGTCTCAATTTCAGCGATGTTTTCAACACCATGCGTTTTGCTTTTGAAGGCGAACGCCCATATCAGCAAAATGGTCGCTTTAACTGGGAAAGTCAAAATGTCTATGCAGGGCTGTCCTATCAATTTGGTAGTGGAAAGAATAAATCTTCGAGCAGAAAACGAAGGGATAGCAATACCAAAGAAGGTGGTGGTGGAATATTTTAATGGGATTGCTAAGGAACATTTTGGTTGGTTAAGTTCCCGTGTAATCCTGTTAATTGAGTCCCTAGTGCAATTGCACTAGGGATTCTTATTTATTACCATTTAATAATAACACTTCCCCAAGTAAAACCACTACCAAAAGCTGCCAATACTACTACATCGCCCTCTTTGACCTTTCCTTGTTCCCAAGCTTCTGTCAAGGCAATTGGAATAGAAGCTGCGGTGGTATTACCATATTTCATGATATTGTTGAACACTTGGTCGTCATTCAATTTAAATTTTCTCTGAATAAATTGAGAGATCCGCAGGTTAGCTTGGTGTGGCACCAATAAATCTATATCAGTAGCTTCCAAATTATTTTTTTGCAGCCCTTCTATGATCACCTCACTAAAACGAACTACCGCATTTTTAAACACAAACTGTCCGTTCATATACGGGAAATAAGATTCATCGTTTGGATCGTTATCGGCAATGATATCATTTACCCAGCGTTTTCCCATTCCCGGTGCTATCAAGGACAGTTCCTCTGCATGCTGCCCTTCTGAATGAAGATGAGTGGATAATATTCCTTTGGAATTATCCTCTTCCCTACTTAGGATAGCGGCTCCGGCACCATCACCAAAAATCACGGAAACACCCCTTCCCCTGGTGCTCATATCCAAACCATGGGAATGAAGTTCCGATCCTATTACCAATACGTTCTTGTACATGCCAGTCTTTATATACTGATCCGCTACGGATATCGCATAAATAAATCCCGAACATTGGTTGCGTACGTCCAACGCTCCCACTGTTTTAATATCGAGGTCTCGTTGCACTAAAACTCCTGGACCAGGAAAATAATAATCTGGACTTAGGGTGGCAAAAACGATAAAATCAATATCATCCTTATCTATTCCAGCCCTTTCAATGGCAACCTTGGCGGCTTTTACCCCCATAGAGGTAGTTGTATCCTCGCCTTTAACAACGTGTCTGCGCTCTTGGATGCCCGTTCGTTCCTGTATCCAAGCATCATTGGTATCCATTAGTTTGGACAGATCATCATTGGTCACCACATTTTCTGGCACAAAGTACCCTAATCCTATAATTTTTGAATTATACATCTTCTGGTTTGTTAGTTTTTTATGGGAAATACTGGGTTTTTCAATAACCCTTGGTCAATATAATAAAGATTGATGGCATTCCATATAAAATAAAACTCAAAAATAAAATAAAGTCCATTAAAATCACCCACTGCCTCACAGGCCTGATCATGAATTAAAACCGAACACCCTTGTTTTAACTTTTCCCCAACATTTTTAGGAGGTGTTTTTTAGTAAATTGTCGGGGAAACCTACAGCGGCTATATCGCTGTTCGCATTATTTTTTGTTTAATACCAACCTAAAATTCACTACATGAAAAAATTATTACCCGTATTTCTATTTTTCCTCGTTTTCTGGGGATATGCACAGGAAAGCCTTACCTACCAGAAACCTTCTAAGGAGATCTTAAATTTAGTTGACGCCCCATTGGCACCTACCGTACTGATTACCGATAATGGTAAATCTATGGTAATGCTCTACAGGGATGCCTACAAAACTATTGAAGAACTTTCGGAGGACGAATTGCGACTGGCAGGACTGCGTATCAACCCAAAAACAAATATCGGGAGCCGCACCAATTACTACAATAACATTAAAATTAAATCCACTACAGGTTTACAGGAAACCCAAGTTGGTGGCCTGCCCGAAAACCCAAGGCTGGCAAATTTCAGCTGGTCCCCGGACCAAACCAAAATTGCGGTAACCAACACTACAAAAACCGGTGTAGAGATTTGGGTCTTGGATTTGGAAAAAGCCTCGGTTAAAAAAATCACCGAAGCCAAGGTAAATGCCAATATGGGAGATGTCATCAACTGGTTCAAGGATGGGAATTCTATTTTGGTGAAAATGTTGCCTTCAGCAAGAAAAGCATTGATCAATGTAGGCGAAGCCGTACCCAATGGGCCCACCATTTCTTCCAATGAAGGAAAAAAGGCACAGAACAGGACCTACCAGGATTTGTTGAAAAATCCTAATGACGAATTTAATTTTGAACAGCTAGCTTTATCGGAGTTGCACAAGATTGACTTAAACGGAAATGTATCCTTATGGAAAGGAGCGGATATGTACAGTTCTTTGAGCTTCTCACCGGATGGATCTTATATAATGGCCGTAACCATAGATCGACCATTTTCTTATTTGGTTCCATATTACAGATTCCCATCTATCACAACCATCTACAAGAACGATGGAAGCTTGGTACAACAAGTTCTAAAAGTGCCTTTGATAGAGGATCTGCCCCAAGGATTTATGGCAGAACGTATGGGCATGAGGGATATCAGCTGGAGAAGCGACAAACCTTCCACGTTGATCTATGCCCAGGTCTTGGATGGAGGAGATCCAGAAAATGAAGTTGCCTTTAGAGATGAAGTATTTCAATTGGAGGCGCCTTTTAAGGGAGAGGGTAAAAGTATCTTAAAGACTATCAATAGATTTACCGGAATACAGTGGGGCAACGATGATGTCGCAATTGCTTATGACCGTTGGTGGAACACTAGGAATACAAAGTCCTATGTTTTCAACCCGTCCAATCCTTCTGAAAAACCTAAAATACTTTCAGATCGTAATTACCAGGACGCATACAGTGATCCCGGTGAATTTGTGACCACCAGAAATGAATATGGAATTAATGTTCTGGCCTTGGACAGTAAGCACAATGCCTTTCTGTTAGGAGAGGGGTTTTCAGAAAAAGGACAGTTCCCATTTGTTGACAAGATCAATTTGGTTTCCCAAGAATCATCACGTCTATACCAATCCAATCTTACGGATAAAAAAGAGACCTTGCTGGAATATCACCCAGAAAAAGACCAGCTCTTAGTCCGCATAGAATCCAAAAACGAATACCCAAACTATTACTACAAAAACCTACTTCGTAAAAAGGCAGCTCAACAACTTACCTTTTTTGAAAATCCCTTTAAAAGCATCCAGAATGTAGATAAGGAAGTCATTACCTATAAAAGGGAAGATGGCTTGGAATTAACCGGTACTTTATATCTGCCCGTTGGCTACAACAAGGCAGGCAAAGAAAAAATGCCTATGATCTTATGGGCTTATCCAAGGGAGTTCAAGGATAAGAACAGCGCCTCACAGAACACGCAAAACCCTAATGAATTCACTTATCCAAGTTGGAGTTCTCCCATATATTGGGTCACAAAAGGCTATGTGGTCCTGGATGACGCTGCCTTTCCAATTATTGGTGAGGGAGATGCCCAGCCCAATGATACGTTTAGGAAACAATTGGTTGCCAATGCCAAAGCTGCCATTGATGCCGTGGATGCCATGGGATATATAGATAGGACTAGAGTGGCTGTCGGTGGCCACAGTTATGGTGCCTTTATGGTAGCCAACCTACTTTCCCACTCCGATCTATTTGCTGCGGGCATCGCAAGAAGTGGCGCCTACAATAGAACGCTTACCCCGTTTGGATTCCAAAGTGAAGAACGAAATTACTGGGAAGCTCCTGAAGTGTATTACACCATGTCCCCTTTTATGCATGCCGATAAAATGAAAACCCCATTATTGTTGACCCATGGGGAGGCCGATAATAATTCAGGGACGTATCCCATGCAGAGCGAACGTTACTTTAATGCCCTAAAAGGCTTGGGGGCAACAGTTAGGCTGGTCATGTTCCCAAAGGAAAGTCATGGTTACAGAGCCAAAGAGAGTATTTTGCACTTGCTTTGGGAACAAGACCAATGGCTGGAGAAATACGTAAAACAAAAGGATGAAATTATAGACGCCCCTTTGATGGGGAAAGATTAAAAAAAAGCCCCGAAATATTTCGGGGCTTTTTTTATATGTATTGTCTATAATTATTGACCACTACTTTGGCCTTGAGATCATGCAGTAAATTGTACAGGCCAAAAAAGGTCCTATTAAGATATAGGAAATGTTTGGAACCACGGTTGCCGTTCATTTTCCTTATCTGTGGATCTTTTGAATAGCGCTCACTTAAGTTTGCTATCCTAATCCAGAATTCATCCGCACCAAAATCAAAATGCTCTTCATTGAAAGGGGACGTAAAAATAGTCAGCAATTCCTTGAACAAGGCCTTGAAGAATTTTAATTCCTCCGGGGAATCAGCATCGGACAATATTTCCAATTCATAAAGCTTCTCCATGAATATGGCATCATTCTCTATATTTTCCTTTTTGGCAAGCTCAAAATAGGGTATGTAAAATTCATCGGGCACCTCTTTGACACAACCAAAATCTATAGCGATCAAGGTTTCTCTTTCACTGACCAGAAAATTACCGGGATGGGGATCGGCATGCACCTTTCTTAAACCATGTATTTGGAACATATAAAAATCCCAGAGGGCCTGTCCCAATTTATTCCCTAAACGTTCGTCGAAATCGGTCTTTGTAAATTCACTTAGGTGTTTCCCATGCATCCAGTCCATGGTGAGTATCCGTTCACTGGAAAGTTCTTCATAATATTTAGGAAACTCCATATTGGGTATAGTGTTGCAAGCTGCCGTAATTTCCTTGCTCTGCTGCAGTTCCAATATGTAATTGGTCTCCTCTACTAATTTATTTTCAACTTCCTTGAAATATTTATCGGAATCCTTCCCTTTTAGGTTGAACATACGGATCGCTATGGGCTTTACCAAGGCCAAATCACTGCTTATGCTTTGTGCAACGCCTGGATATTGAATTTTCACTGCCAATTTCTTACCGTCCTTAACTGCCTTGTGAACTTGTCCAATACTTGCCGCGTTGATGGAGTCCTTATCAAATTCATCAAATATCTCTTCTGGGTATTTTCCCAAGTATTTTTTGAAGGTCTTGCGAACTAGGGGAGCCGATAGCGGTGGTACGGAAAATTGCGAAAGGGAAAATTTCTCCACGTAGGCGCTGGGCAAAATATTTTTCTCCATGCTCAACATTTGGGCTACCTTTAGGGCACTTCCCTTCAAGCTCTTAAGACCATCATAAATATCTCCGGCATTATCTTCATTAAGCTCGTCCTTGGTCGTTGAAGAATCCACCAATTTCTTGCTGTAATATTTCATGTAGTTGCCCCCGACTTTAACCCCGGTTTTTACCAATTTACCAGCTCTTTCTATTTTTCCGGTGGGAATTCTATCCAATGTTTTCATGCGATACGTTTTATAGGTCTCTTAGGCCAAGCGGATTAGGAATACAACTTCTACTTTCGGAAACCCTTAGGAAAAATTCTCTTTGTACAGGAATTTTCCAAAATCCAAGATGTTTTCCAATGGAGTATTATCAAAAAGATCAAAAATAGTATTGACCGATTTTTCTATGGCCAAATCTGTTTTTTCAAACGCTGGTGATGAATCATCCATCCAGAATTTTAATAGGAACATCAACTGCAACCATGCCCCTTCAGAAAATAATTTAGGGGGATGTTGTGTCAATTTAGAAGATTTGCCGGCATTGCCCTCTTCTATCAAATCTGTTGCGAACGATTTTATGTGCTGGCGCAACCCTTTAAGCTGCTCCATATTCCTGAGCATATTGTTGTTTTCGGACAATGCAAACAGAACATAACTCCTATTAAGGGTCAATAATTCAAAAAACGTAAAAAAGAAAGTGAGCATTTTGTCTTTGTTCGTAAAAGAACCATACTCTTCATTTTTGTTGATCAAGGCCTCTGTATTGGTAAAAAAGGTGTTCCATATCGCTTTTTGTAAGCCCTCAACAGACCCAAAAAAATGATAAAATTCATCCTCTTTTATTTTATTGGCCTTACAAAATTTATAGATGGATTTTGGCACTGTTTCATGTTCCAATACATAATCCATATAGGCGCCTACAATGGCATCTTCCGTAATTTTCTTGGTATTTGATTTTGCTGGCATAGCGATGTTATTTTGTTGATGTAAAATTACAATTATATAAACAAAAATGTGTTAAACAAATACGAAATGATTGATGCCCATAAAAAAAAGCGTGTTTGGAAAAACACGCTTTTTAAACAACCTAACCAATAAATAAACAAACTTATTACAGAAGTAATTCCTTTTCATAGCATTTTCTCCCTGTAATACCTCAAAGATAATGCTTGTTTACCAATTATAACAAATTATTAAACAAAATAATTTGTTAATGTTTTAAGTAAGACATGCCCAACCTTGGCAATGTGTCAGTTTGTCACTTATACAGAGTATGGTATTTTTTTTGACATAGGATTAATCATAATATTTAAAACTATATCAAAATATGGCTACAGGTAAGATTAATGTGTCCGTTGAAAACATATTTCCGTTGATTAAGAAATTCTTATACAGCGATCATGAAATATTTTTACGGGAATTGGTGTCCAATGCTACGGATGCAACTTTAAAGTTAAAGCACCTCACTACTATTGGTGAGACATCAGTGGAATACGGCAACCCAATTGTTGAGATCAAAATTGATAAGGAAGGCAAAAAAATCCATATTATCGATCAAGGTTTAGGGATGACCGAAGAGGAGGTCCAAAAGTATATCAATGAAGTAGCTTTTTCAGGAGCTGAGGAATTTTTGGACAAGTATAAGGACTCCGCCAAGGACTCTGCCAAGGATTCTGGCATTATAGGTCATTTTGGTTTAGGCTTTTACTCTGCTTTTATGGTGGCGGAGAAAGTTGAGCTCATCACCAAGAGTTACAAAGATGAACCAGCGGCCCATTGGACTTGTGATGGCTCCCCTAACTTTACCATAGAACCAAGTGATAAAAAAGATCGCGGTACTGAAATTATCCTGCACATTGCTGAGGACTCTACTGAATTCTTGGAAAAGAATAGGATTTCTGAGCTATTGAGCAAGTACAACAAGTTTATGCCTGTTCCGATTAAATTTGGAACCAAAACTGAAACCCTTCCCAAGCCAGAAGGTGCGAAGGAAGAAGACAAGGCTCCCACCCAAGAGGTGGACAACATCATCAACAATCCAAATCCGGCCTGGACCAAAATGCCAGCGGATCTAAAGGAAGAAGATTACAAAGGGTTTTACAGGGAACTTTATCCCATGCAATTTGAAGAGCCCCTTTTCCATATCCATTTAAATGTAGACTATCCTTTTAACCTTACGGGTATTTTATATTTCCCAAAATTGACAAACGACCTCAACGTTCAAAAAGATCGTATTCAGTTATACCAAAATCAAGTTTTTGTAACGGATAATGTGGAAGGAATAGTTCCTGAATTCCTTACGATGCTAAGAGGGGTGATCGATTCTCCGGATATTCCATTGAATGTTTCCCGGTCCTATTTACAGGCAGATGGTGCTGTTAAAAAAATAGCTACCTATATCACTAGAAAAGTAGCCGATAAGTTGTCGTCCCTATTCAAGAACAATAGGGAAGATTTTGAGGCCAAATGGAACGATATTAAAATCGTTATAGAATACGGTATGCTTTCAGAAGATAAATTCTTTGAAAAGGCAGACAAGTTTGCCCTCTACCCAACGGTGGATGGGAAATTCTATACTTTTGAAGAACTTCAAGAAAAAACAAAGGACAACCATACCGATAAGGATGATAAGTTGGTAATCCTTTATGCTTCCAACAAAGAGGCACAGCACAGTTACATAGAAACGGCCAAGGCCAGAGGTTTTGAGGTCTTGTTGTTGGATTCACCAATAGTGCCACATTTGATTCAAAAATTGGAGACTTCCAAAGAAAACGTATCCTTTGCAAGGGTTGATGCCGATCATTTGGACAACCTAATTAAAAAAGAGGATACCCAAATTTCAAAATTATCCGATGAGGAAAAGGAGAAATTAAAGACCGAATTGGAAGAGGTGATCCAAAATAAAAGCTATAACGTTCAATTGGAGGCCATGGATAGCAATGGAGCCCCTTTCATTATAACGGAGCCAGAGTTTTTAAGGAGAATGAAAGAAATGCAGCAGACTGGCGGCGGCGGTATGTTCGGTATGGGCAACATGCCAGAAATGTACAATTTGATCGTGAACACCAACTCCGATCTGGTAAATGAGATCCTGAACACCAAAACAGCCAAAAAGAAAGAGCGGTTGATCAATCAATCCCTGGATTTAGCGCGTTTGTCAAAAGGATTGCTCAAGGGCGAGGAATTGACCAACTTCATAAAGAGGAGTTACGAAATCATCAAATAGGAGCATTTTTAATATAAAGGAAAAGGGGCTGCTTTGAAAAGCAGTCCCTTTTTTATTGGTATATTCATACCATGATTTATCCGTGGCATCTTTATCTCATGTCCGCAATGTATTTTTTTGCCGGCATCATGCATTTTGTAAAACCCAAGGCGTATTTAAGAATAATGCCAAGATATCTCCCCAGCCATAAATTATTGGTGGCCTTAAGCGGAATTGCAGAAATTCTATTGGCGGTCGGAGTTTGTTTTAAAGAAACCAAGAATATCTCCATTTTTGGGATCATAGCCATGCTCACCGTATTCTTACTTGTACATTTCCATATGCTGACTGGAAAAAAAGCAGCCGCTGGTATTCCAGTGTGGGTTTTGGTATTTCGTATCCCCCTACAATTTGTCTTGATGTTTTGGGCTTTGTGGTATCTACAGTTTTAATATCTTTATTGTCATTAAATAACACCTAAATAACGCTTGTTTCCTTATAAAAAGGATCAACTCAATTTCCCAATGAAAGTAATCGCTACCAATATCAGCAAGGGCACCACTATCACATGGCACGGAAAGGAAGAAAAAACAGGCATCTTCAAAACACCCACCCCAGCACCTATTTTTCTTGGCAAAACAGATGTTGATAAGGATACTGTGGTGGATAGAAAGTACCATGGCGGATTGGATAAGGCCTGTTACCTTTTTTCGGTAGATGAATATGAATATTGGAAAAAATTGTACCCAAAACTTACATGGGACTGGGGTATGTTCGGCGAAAACCTAACCATTAAAGGATTGGACGAATCCAAAATACGGATTGGCGACATCTATAAAATTGGCGGGGCTTTGGTGCAAATATCACAACCTAGAGAACCTTGTTACAAACTTGGTATTAAATTCGAGGACCAAAACATTCTAAAACAATTTATAGACCGATCCCATCCCGGTACTTATGTTCGTATTTTAAAGGAAGGCTTTGTGCGTCAAGGTGACAGTGCAATCTTGGAAGAACAATCCAAAAACACCCTTACGGTCCAACAATTTTACAACCTTTTGTTCGCCAAGGATAAATCCCAAAAGCTATTACAACTTGCCATCAATAATGAGGCGTTACCCCTAAAAAAAAGAGAAAGTTTAGAAAAGTACTTATAAACACTACCAAAGTTTGGACAAAGCACTTCAACTTTAATGATCTAAGTTATTTAAGGAAAAATCTACCAGAAATTACAATAATTTTATAAAAGGGATGTCTAGAAAATATAAATCGTAATGAAAAAATATCTACTCCTATTCTTTGGGACCCTTGCCTTAACGGCCTGTAAAAACAATCCAGAACCCTTAAAAGAAGATACTATGTCTAAGAATGAGGCTTTTGCGACTTTATTGGATAACTATTATGAAGATGGTCTAAAATTATATCCCCTCAAAGCCACCTCGGAAGGTGACAGTAGGTACAATGATATTTTCCTAAATAACCTTACAGATGACTATAAGGCAAAGGAAAAGGCATATTACCAAAAATATAAAGAAGAATTGGCCCCCATCAGGAACATGGACCTTTCCGAGAGCGAAAAAATGAGCAAGGCTATCTTGGAATGGGAATGCAATAGGAATTTAGAGCGCATGGGGTTTAGGGAAGACCTCACCCCTATCAATCAAATGTGGACGCTACAGTTGACCATGGGCCAATATGCGGGAGGTAAAAGTGCCCAACCTTTTAAGACAGTTCAAGACTATAAAAATTGGCTAAAGAGGTTGGATAGTTATGTCGTTTGGTTGGGCACCGCTGAAGAGCGGATGAGGGAAGGGATAGAAAAGGGGTATGTGCTCCCGAAATCGTTGATCCAAAAAATTATTCCTCAGCTGAAAGCATTGACAACTAAGGAGCTAGACCAACATTTATTTTTCTCTCCGGTAAAAAATTTCCCAGAAGCTATCAATGAAGTGGATAGAAAGAGACTTACCAACGATTATACGGCAATCATAAAAGAGAAGATAATCCCTGCCTATCAAAAACTATATCATTTTATGGGTGCTGAATATTTGTCCGCTGGGCGTGCCACAAGCGGTATTGAAACCACTCCCGATGGAAAGGCCTATTATGACTATTCCATTAAGCTTTATACTACCACCGATTGGACGGCAGAAAAAATCCATCAAATAGGTTTGGATGAAGTGAAACGGATTTCCATGGAAATGGAAAAAGTGAAGCAGCAGGTCGGCTTTACCGGCGATCTTAAGTCGTTTTTTGTTTATGTGAGAAATAAAAAAGAATTGATGCCTTTTACAGACCCACAGCAGGTATTGAATAATTTTAAGGCCATTCATGTAAAAATGAAGCCGCAGATAGATCTTCTATTCGACCATCAGCCTAAAACACCATTTGAGATTCGCAGAACGGAAGCATTTCGGGAGGCTTCTGCCAGTGCCGAGTACAACCCCGGATCTTTGGACGGTACCAGACCAGGCATATTCTATGTCCCAATACCGGATGTAAAAACGTATAATGTATATTCTGATGAGGACCTTTTCTTACATGAGGCCATACCGGGCCACCACTTTCAAGTTTCTTTGACCCAAGAGAACGTGAAGTTGCCAAAATTTAGAAAAACCCTTTGGTACAGTGCTTATGGAGAAGGCTGGGCCTTGTATACAGAATCCTTGGGCGAGGAATTGGGCCTTTACCAAGATCCTTACCAATACTTTGGAATGTTAGGTGCAGAAATGCATAGGGCGGTGAGATTGGTTGTAGATACGGGATTGCATGCAAAAGGTTGGACAAGGGAACTGGCCATTCAATACTCTTTGGAAAACGAAGCAGAATCTGAAGAAGGGATAACTGCAGAAATAGAACGCTATATGGCCAATCCAGGCCAGGCACTTTCCTATAAGATTGGGCAGCTTAAAATATTGGAACTGCGAGCCAGAGCCGAAAAAGAAATGGGGAAGGGCTTCAACATAAAGGAATTCCACAACCAAGTTTTGGAAACGGGGTGTGTACCGTTGGCACTATTGGAAGATAAAATAAATGGCTGGATATCATCCAATAAAAAAGGGGCTAAATAGCCCCTTTTCATCCGAATAAAATTAACCCACGCTTAACTAAACTATTTTACAAGGACATTCTCGTAGTACGTCTTATTTCCTTCTTTAAGGATTACGGTGTAAAGACCTTCATCAGCTTTTTCGAAATTAAATGCTTTTTCTACAATTATTGTATTGTTGAAGGTTGTTTCATAGATTACATTCCCGAATTCATCTTTAACCCTTACTTCTACTTTTTTACCTTCTAGGTTTAAGTGGTTCATATAAACCATTTTTCCTTTTGTGCGGAAAGTTGGTTTAATGATCTCATGGGCATTCAAATTAAGAACAAGAGGCTTAACCTCACTAACTTGAATTGAATTAGATTTAACTTCTGCTGCCATGCCCACTACTGTAGTCAACATAAAGGCCAATACTGCTGTAATTTTCAATGCTTTTTTCATAATTTTTTAGATTTAAGATTACTAAATCATTTATACAGCAAACTTACGGCCATACTCCTACCCACACTACACCACAATTCTCCTGTTTATGTGCTATTTTACCCGCTTAACACAACAATAACATTAGCTATGTTAACACAGCACATATTTTAGGTAATTTTGCGGAGAATTGAAATTAATACGTTGTCTAAATTTACAATGAAAGTGAACTAGTATGATGAAACAGAAACCTGCCTTTGAAGCCATTGAGCCAGATTTTGGACATTCCTTTACCTATCAGAAATTTGATGCCAATCTTTCCAACAAAAACCATATCTGGCATTATCACCCTGAAATGGAATTGGTTTATGTAAATGGTGGCAGTGGAAAACGTCAAATAGGAAGCCATGTATCTTATTATACCGATGGTGACCTAATTTTAGTAGGATCAAATCTACCCCATTGTGGATTTACGGATAAACTGACAGGGAATACCAGTGAGACCGTGGTTCAAATGAAAATGGATTTTTTAGGAACCGATTTTTTTGGAATTCCTGAAATGAAAAAAATCCAGAAACTTTTTGAAAATGCCAAAGGTGGCATAGCCTTTAACGGGTATACCAAACGAAAGATTGGGGAAAAAATGGAGATTTTGGAATACCAGACCGACTTCCAGCGCCTACTTTCCATTTTAAATATCTTGAACGAATTGGGAAATTCCCAAGAAATTAAGGTTTTGAATGCGGCAGGCTTTTCCATGGAGACCGAGATTAAGGATAATGACAGAATCAATGTTATCTTCAATCACGTAAAAACTAATTTTAAGGAAGAGATTACCTTGGAAGAGGTGGCCGATTTGGCAAGTATGACCGTGCCTTCCTTTTGCCGATATTTTAAAAAAATCACCAATAAAACCTTTACCCAGTTCGTAAACGAATATCGCTTGGTGCATGCCTCCAAATTATTGGCAGAAAAACCAATTAGCATTACAGACGTCTGTTTTGAAAGCGGATTCAATAATTTCTCCCATTTCAACAAACTTTTTAAGGCCTTCACTGGACAAAATCCTTCTGAATATCGCAACCAATTAAAAGCCGTATTGCACTAATGAGCAGTTTGTTTACAGAAACATTTCGGTTAGAACTTCCTGATGCGGACATCGCCTATTATCCCCACTTTTTAGATCCAAAAAAAGCAGATGCCTATTTTGAAGTCTTTAAAAATACAATTCCATGGCAACAGGACGATATTAGGATTTTCGGAAAAACCCACGCCCAACCTAGGCTTACAGCCCTTTTTGGCAACAATGGCAAGCCATATTCCTATTCCAATATTACCATGCAACCACATGGTTTCACCCAAGAACTATTGGATATCAAGGAAAGGATAGAAGTTATTTCAAAAAACAACTTCACTACCTGTCTTTTAAATCTTTACCGAGATGGTAAGGATAGCAACGGTTGGCATGCCGATAACGAAAAGGAACTTGGAAAAAACCCGGTAATAGCGTCCATAACCCTTGGACACGAACGCTTTTTCCATTTAAAACACAGACAACATAAAGGATTAAAGTACAAGTTATTATTGGAGCATGGCAGCCTTCTACTGATGAAAGGGACTACACAGCATCATTGGTTGCATCAAATCCCTAAAACGGCCAAACCTATACCCGAACGCATTAATCTGACCTATAGAGTAATCATTTAAAAAGATAAAGCGTGTCCCTATTAAAGGGTTTTCCAAATTCTCTCTTCAAAAATGTACCTAGTCTGATTTAAAAAAGTTCATTCAACACTTTAGCCAAACGAAGCCCTCCCCTTTGGAGTTGATTGCGGACGGTATTAGTGAATTTGTAACTGTATTCATACCCCAATTTCTCACCTACCTCAACAGAACCATAAACTTCTTTTGCTAAATCTTGGGATTCCTCCACCCAATCGTACACATCTCCCTCTTGAATTGCCTTACGTTCCTTTTTGGAAAGTGAAGAAAGGTTATCTGCCAGTTCCGTATAGCTCATTCCAAATTCATCTATCAAATTACTATCCCATACCCTGTGTAAATTGGTCCCTTTGCCAAACCATTGCAACTGTATGTCGTTTCCTCCTTTATCCTCTTGCCTACCTGCATGCAATGGTTGGTGAAGATCACCTATAAAATGCACCAACATTTTTAGGTAAAAGGCCCGGTCTTCATCGGAACTGTTCTTGTCCTTTATTATGGTTATACACGTTTCAATGCCCTTGACCAAATCACCATAGGTACTTGGAACAACTTCTCTATATTCTTTATCCATTGGAAAATTGACATAGTGCCATGGACCATATTTTGAATAGCTACGATCCGACTTAATATCATCTGCATAATTGGACACCAATGCTAAACTCTCCCCCTTTAAAATCTCATTTATAGCTCTTTTTGCTCTCCCTGTAAGATGCTTCGAAGCAACTTCCCCTACTGTTCTATGTCCGGTTTTACCCCAAAATATTTCATTGCCAAACGAGAATTGAACTACCAAGAATACCAAAAAAAAGATTTTTTTCATGCTTTAATATATTTTAGAATTAAGAATTTATGCATTAGCTACACAACCAAGGTAGACAACGGTATACCTTGGGCCAAAAATAGAAAAACTAACATTAAGGTATTGTTAATAGTCTTAGGATTTTGCCTTTTTTGCTCCATCTTGCGTCATATAAAATTTATATAGATTGATTTCCAAGCCAATAAAAAATAAGGTGCTGAAAATTGTGGTCCAAATTGCCTTGGGCCTTGCAATGGTTTTTGTATTATTCCTTCTGAGTATATATGTTGGAGCTTGGGGAAAAGTGCCTTCAAAAAAAGACCTATCAGAATTTAATTACCAAAGGGCTTCTGAGGTTTATTCTGCCGATAGTGTCCTTATTGGAAAATATTATTTATTTGATCGGCAACCGATTGCATATCGTGACCTTCCCCAACACCTGATCGATGCATTGGTATCTATTGAGGACGAACGTTTCTATGGGCACCACGGTATTGACTATCCCAGTTTGTTCAGGGTCATCTTTAAGACCATTTTATTACAGGACCAGTCGGCCGGAGGTGGAAGCACCCTCACCCAACAACTGGCCAAAAACCTACATCCACGTGTTCCTAACGGTAAAGTGCGTTTGGCGGTGGACAAAGTAAAGGAAATGATGGTAGCGACCAGATTGGAAAATCTTTACACAAAAGAGGAATTAATCACACTTTACCTAAATACTGTTTCCTTTGGGGACAATACCTTTGGCATTGAAAGTGCCTCCCTTAAATTTTTCAACAAGAAAGCGACAGATTTAAAGGTGGAAGAAGCTGCAACGCTCGTAGGTATGCTCAAAGCAACCTATGGGTACAATCCCAGAGTATTTCCCGAAAACAGCCTCAACAGACGCAATCTGGTGTTAAAGGCCATGGCCAACAACTCCTATATTACCATGGACCAAAAAGATTCCCTCTCTGGGCTTCCCACAGATTTGGATTATAGGGAATTTGATTATAATGATGGGATAGCACCCTATTTTAGGGAAGAGGTCAGAAAACAGCTATTGGGATGGGCAAAAGAACAAAATGCCAATGGTGAAGAATACAATATTTATACGTCCGGACTTAAAATTTACACCACCCTGGATTATAGAATGCAAGTATTGGCGGAGGAGGCCATGACAGAACATATGAGGGCATTGCAACAAAGCTTTGAAAAGAGCTATGGGACCAATGCGCCATGGCTAAAAGACACCAAACTGATCCTGAAAAAACTTCAAAATTCCCAAGCCTATAAAAAATTGGAACAGAATGGCCTTAGCAAAGATCAAATTTTGGATAGCCTGAAAAAGAAACATACTATGACGTTGATGGACTGGGAAGGAGAAAAGACCATCCAGGCCAGTAGTATGGATAGCATACAACATTATATGAAATTTCTGAATACCGGATCCTTGTCCATAGATCCCACATCAGGGGCGGTAAAAACATGGATCGGTGGGGTTAATTTCAAATATTTTAAGTACGACCATATTTCCCAAAGCAAAAGACAAGTAGGTTCTACTTTTAAGCCTATCGTTTATACCGCAGCTATAGAAAAAGGTATTGCTCCCTGTTCATATTTTTCCGCACAGGAGGTATCCTATGATAATTTGGAAGGCTGGTCTCCCAGCAATTCCGGAAATGAGGATGAGACCTATCTAAACTATTCCATGCAGCAGGCCCTGAGTAATTCCATAAACACGGTAGCAGTTAAGGTATTAGAAGAAACGGGTATCCCCAATGTTATTGCACAGGCCAAGAAAATGGGCATCTCTACCAAACTACCCAATCTTCCCTCCCTTGCACTGGGCACTGCCGAAATAAAAATAAACGAGCTTATTGGGGCCTATGCCAGCTATGTAAACTATGGGAAGCCTGTCACCCCATTTACGATTACCCGTATCGCCAATACCAAAGACTCAATTTTGGAAAAATTCCAACCCGTCATTGCCAAGCAACCGGCCTTCTCTAAGGAGTCCGGCATGTTAGTGTTGGAAATGATGAAAGCGACCATTGATAAGGGAACGGCTGCTAGGATAAGAACAAAATACAACCTGCCAAACGCCATTGCGGGTAAAACCGGTACCACCCAAAACAATAAAGATGCCTGGTTTGTTGGCATAACCCCAAAACTTGTCAGTATTACTTGGGTAGGATTGGACACCTATGAAATAGGCTTTAAAAGCACCAGTTTGGGGCAAGGGGCCAATGCGGCACTGCCTATTTTCGCCCTTTGGCTACAAAAATTGAACAAGGAAAAACAATTTAATGCCATCACCAAGGCTAATTTCGAAACCCCGAGCTCATCAGTTTTAAATCTATTGGATTGTGAACCAATAAAAAAGGATGGATTTTTTAAACGACTTTTCAAAAACCCCAATAAAACAAAGTCTAAAAAATTCAAGAATAACAGCAATTCCCAATAACACCCTGTCATTCGTTATTTTAATTTGGAAATTAAATTTTTTGTAATATCTTTATGATATCATATTAATATCAAATTAAATTAATCGGCATGACAAATGAAAAAAATTTAGTTCCGTTCAATGGCTATATAATGCTATTGGTATTTTTAATTATTGCGGCAGGAAGTACAATCTTATTGATAACGAAAGAGTCTCCTGTTTATATCATAGGGGTGGTCCTAGCACTTTTCATGTTGCCCGGTTTTGTATTGGTCAACCCCAACAATTCGAGGGTATTGCTTCTTTTTGGGAAATATGTGGGTACCATTAAGAAAAATGGCCTTTTCTGGGTCATTCCATTTTATACAAAAAAAGCCATCTCCTTAAGGGCCAGTAATTTTGATAGTGAACGACTCAAGGTCAACGACAAATTGGGAAACCCTATCATGATCAGCACCATTCTGGTCTGGCGGGTCACAGACACCTACAAGGCCGCTTTTGACGTGGACGATTACAAAAATTTTGTTCGCGTACAGACCGATGCGGCGGTTCGCAAATTGGCCAGTATGTATCCTTATGACAATTTTGCCGATGAGGGCCATAAGGAAGATATAACCCTGCGTTCCAGTGTCAATGAAGTGAGTGAAGCTCTTGAAAAAGAAGTCCAGGAGAGGCTGTCCATGGCCGGGATAGAAGTGTTGGAAGCCAGAATTGGGTATTTGGCCTACGCCCAGGAAATAGCAAATGCCATGTTAAAAAGACAACAGGCCACAGCCATTGTCGCTGCCAGGCATAAAATTGTAGAAGGTGCAGTAAGCATGGTGGAAATGGCCTTGGACCAGCTGAGCAAAAAACAAGTGGTGGATTTGGACGATGAACGAAAAGCAGCCATGGTGAGTAATTTAATGGTGGTACTGTGTTCAGATAAAGATGTCTCCCCCGTTGTCAATGCGGGAACTTTAAACCATTAATTATGCGGGTTTTTCAAGAGACACAACGGTTTAATCAATGGTATGTGCGACTCATATCTTTAGGCCTGTTGGCATTCCTATTATTTTCATTGTACCAATGGTTTGTGGCCAAAATTGCAGTAGGCAATGTTCTCCCAGACGATAGTATTGGTCAGTTGGTGGTCATCTTGGTTCTTGTACTCACCCTTATGCTGTTCTATCTCGTTCAATTAAAAACGGAGATCGACGAAAGAGGCGTGCATTTTCGATTTATTCCATTTCATTTTAAAATTAAAACTTTCTCTTGGGAAGATATAAAGGTATGTCATGTAAGAACCTATAGTCCAATTATGGAGTATGGAGGCTGGGGATATAAGATAACCCTCAAAAATGGAAATGCCTTCAACGTATCCGGCAATAAGGGAATACAACTTGTTTTAAAATCCGGAAAGAAAATATTGATCGGAACACAGAAAGAATCAGAAGCAACCTTGGTCATTACTCGATATTTAAAAAAGAAAGATGAAGGAATATAAAATCATAAAACAGAAAGGAAAGGTGTTTGGCAACCCAGATCGAGGATTTGAAGATGAACTTAACAAATTTGCCAGAGAGGGTTGGAGAGGCTTCAGTGTTTGCTCCACGTCACACAATACTTTGGTAAAGCCATATTTGGAAAGGAATAAATTTAGGTAAACCACTACATCATGAAACAGATCCTACTACTGATAGCATTGTCACCTCTTTCCCTCTTTTCTCAAAAGATCATACAAGAGGAGTTCCCTCTAAAAAATGGGGAAATAGCACTGTCAGGCACCTTTTCCTATCCCGAGACCCAAATCAAAATTCCCTTGGCCATTTTTATCCATGGTTCCGGGAATATAGATAGAAATGGAAACCAAGCAGGTGTAGGCATAAAGGCAAATTACATAAAGACCCTTGCCGATAGTTTAAACAATAGGGGTATTGCCTTCTACAGATATGATAAAAGAACAGCCACCTTGTCTAACCTTGACAAACTGGGCAATATTACCCTTATGGATTTTGTAGGTGATGCCAAGATTGCCATTGACCACTTTAAAAATGATCCTAGAATCAGCGCCTTGTTTTTAATTGGGCACAGTCAGGGTTCTTTGGTGGGAATGCTAAGTGTTACCCCCGAGATCAAAGGGTATATTTCCATCGCGGGGCCAGGACAATCGGTCAATAAAACAATGGTGGAACAGTTAAACAATCAGAACCCAGATCTGGCAAAATTAGCGTGGGCACACATTACAGAACTAATGACTACGGATACCATTGTTAGTGTTCATCCCTTTCTAATGCAGCTTTTTGCGCCCCAAAACCAGAAATTTCTAAAATCCTGGATGGTATTGGATCCCGTAGAGGAAATTAAAAAAATCACCATTCCCATCTTATTGCTAAACGGTGAGGAGGACCTCCAAGTGACTGATAAAGACTTTCAGAAATTAAAAGAAGCCCAACCCAATGCAAAAGGAGAACTCATACCCCATATGAACCATGTCCTGAAGGAGGTATACTCCCTGACGGAAAATCAAAAATCATATTTTCAGGAAAATTTTCCACTATCGAGTCAATTAGTTGACCTACTAGCTGAATTTATAAACCCTTAAACATGAGCAAGAAAAAAGCGTTCGCCCTACGGTTAAATGAAGATATGCTAAAGGCCATTGAAAAGTGGTCCGCTGATGAATTTCGCAGTGTGAACGGACAAATAGAATGGATGCTGTTGAAAAGCCTAAAAGAGGCAAAAAGAGACCCAAAAAAAGACAAAGAGTGACTAGATTTGGAGTTTTGGGATTTTTTTAACAATTTAATCCCCTATTTTTAGACTCCGAATCAATATTTACCATATGCTTAGAATACTTTTTTTTCTTGCCATTGCTCTATTCTCAACTAGCATCTATAGTCAAAATGAAAAAAAATCCTTTACAGTAAAGTTCACCACGGAAAAAATCACAATTGACGGAGTTTTGGACTACCCAACCTGGGACAATGCCGAATCTATAGGTGAAATGCAACAATACTTTCCTTCAGACTCTATCCCCGCCATACAGCAGACAGAGATTAAAATGTTATATGACGACACCAACTTGTATATAAGTATTAAGGCATATACAGAAGGTAGCGACTATATCATCCCTTCACTTAAGCGCGACTTTAGAGCCGGTGGCAATGACAATATAAGTCTGATGTTCGACACCTTTAACGATGGCACCAACGCCTTTTTATTTGGCACTAACCCTTTAGGGGTACAAAGGGAAGCTCTTATATCTGGAGGAGGATCGGACAATAGCGGTTTTAATACTTCATGGGACATCAAATGGAAAGGAGAATCCAAAATTTATGATGGGTATTATATTGCAGAAATGGAAATACCGCTTACTTCATTCAAATATAATGAAGGAGAAACCAAATGGCGCTTCAATACGTATCGGT
>JBLGAT010000017.1:0-41692 GCA_047612485.1 Psychroserpens sp. | reverse complement strand
GCAAACAAGCCTTAGGGATGTTTTTGGTTGGAACAGATTCTATGCAAGCCGGAAAATATATTTCCGAACACGATAAGAAAATCGCCAACAAATTGGCCTATGTAATGGCAGGGGGCGACTTATCAGAGGCCACGATGGTGAGTGAGCAGTATTTATTGGATTTGGAACGGGAAGCCTTTTTGTCACTATGTACGGAGCGCAAAACCTTGGAACGAATCCAACATATGTTAAAAACTGGAAAACCACTTAGAAATTAGCACTAGGAAGTTATATAAAAGGTTACAGCATAAGCCTATACCCTAATACTAATTTTCAAAAAACATAAAATAAAATGAAAACAGCATATATAGTAAAAGCCTACAGAACTGCAGTTGGAAAAGCGCCAAAAGGGGTATTCCGATTTAAAAGACCGGATGAATTGGCAGCCGAGACCATTGAACACATGATGAAGGAGGTGCCGCAATTGGATAAAAAACGAATAGATGATGTGATCGTGGGAAACGCCATGCCCGAAGCTGAACAGGGACTGAATGTAGCCCGTCTGATTTCCCTAATGGGATTGAACATAGATGATGTTCCGGGGGTTACCGTGAACAGATACTGTGCCTCAGGAATAGAAACCATCGGTATTGCTACAGCTAAGATACAATCTGGAATGGCCGACTGTATCATAGCCGGTGGGGCGGAAAGCATGAGTTACATTCCTATGGGAGGATATAAGCCCACTCCAGATTATGCGGTGGCCAAAGATGGTCATGAAGACTATTATTGGGGGATGGGACTTACTGCTGAAGCGGTAGCGGAACAGTTTAAAGTTTCCCGTGAGGATCAGGACCAATTCGCCTACAATTCCCACATGAAAGCCTTAAAAGCACAGGCAGAGGACCGTTTCAAGGAACAAATAGTTCCCATTAATGTTGAGCATACATTTGTTAATGAAAGTGGTAAAAAAGAAACAAAAAATTACACAGTCAATAAAGATGAGGGGCCAAGGGCAGATACCTCTTTAGCAGTTTTAAACAAGTTGCGGCCTGTTTTTGCTGCCAACGGATCGGTAACCGCAGGAAACTCCTCACAAATGAGTGATGGCGCAGCCTTTGTGCTCATTATGAGCGAGGAAATGGTGAAGGAACTTAATCTGGAACCTATTGCCAGGCTAGTGAATTATGCTGCAGCCGGAGTAGAGCCCAGAATAATGGGAATAGGCCCGGTGAAAGCTATTCCAAAGGCGCTGAAGCAGGCAGGGTTAAAACAAGAAGATATTGAATTGATCGAATTGAATGAAGCTTTTGCTTCCCAATCCTTGGCTGTCATTAGAGAATTGAAACTCAATCCAGATATCGTAAATGTAAACGGTGGTGCCATTGCTTTGGGACATCCATTGGGATGCACAGGCGCCAAACTATCGGTGCAGTTATTTGATGAGATGCGCAAGCGCAACATGAAGGGAAAATACGGCATGGTGACCATGTGCGTTGGAACCGGACAAGGCGCCGCAGGGATTTTTGAATTTTTGAATTAGAATAACAAAATAGGAGCTAAAGGTTTATTAAAGATCAGGCTTACGCTTTTTACTTAAAACACAACAATATGAGTACTGAAACCATAAAAAAAGACATATTACGAGGAGGTCAATTCCTAGTAAAAGAAACTAACTGTGATGATATTTTTACCCTGGAGGATTTATCTGAGGAACAGAAAATGATGCGCGATAGCACCAAAGAATTCGTAGACAGGGAACTTTGGGCACACTGGGAGCGTTTTGAAAAGAAAGATTATGCTTTTACCGAGGAATGCATGCGAAAAGCAGGTGAGCTTGGCCTATTGAGCGTTGCCGTACCAGAATCCTATGGCGGAATGGGGATGGGATTTGTTTCCACAATGTTGGTATGCGATTATATTTCGGGAGCCTCTGGTTCTTTTAGCACCGCATTTGGAGCACATACTGGTATAGGAACTATGCCAATTACATTATATGGGACAGAGGAACAAAAACAAAAATATGTTCCAAAATTAGCATCTGGAGAATGGTTTGGAGCCTATTGTCTTACTGAGCCTGGCGCAGGTTCTGACGCCAACTCCGGTAAGACAAAAGCAGTTTTGTCCGAAGATGGAAAGCACTACAACATTACAGGTCAGAAAATGTGGATCTCAAATGCTGGATTCTGTAATATGTTCATTGTTTTTGCCCGTATCGAGAATGATAAAAATATTACTGGGTTTATTGTTGAAAACGATCCAAGTAATGGCATTTCAATGGGGGAGGAAGAGAAGAAATTAGGGATACACTCTTCTTCTACCCGTCAGGTGTTTTTCAATGACACCAAAGTACCTGTCGAAAATTTGCTTTCAACAAGAGGCAATGGGTTCAAGATTGCCATGAACGCCCTAAATGTTGGACGTATAAAACTAGCTGCTGCCTGTTTAGATGCCCAAAGAAGAGTGATTGGCGAGGCAACCAGGTATGCTAATGAACGTATCCAATTTAACACTCCAATCATCAATTTTGGGGCTATTAAAGCGAAAATAGCAAATATGGCCACTAATTGCTATGCAGATGAATCTGCTAGCTACAGGGCAGCAAAAAATATCGAAGATCGAATTGCTATAAGAGAGGCTGAAGGTACTTCACATCAAGAAGCAGAACTAAAAGGTGTCGAAGAATATGCAATTGAGTGTTCTATTCTAAAGGTTGCTGTTTCAGAAGACGTACAAAATACCGCAGATGAAGGGATACAAATATTTGGGGGAATGGGATTCTCTGCAGATACTCCTATGGAATCTGCATGGAGGGATGCTCGAATTTCCAGAATATATGAAGGTACCAATGAGATCAACCGTATGTTGGCCGTAGGGATGTTGGTCAAAAAGGCCATGAAAGGTCATGTTGACCTTTTGGGACCTGCCACAAAAGTAGGTGAAGAATTAATGGGGATACCATCATTTGAAACCCCTGATTTCTCCGAGCTTTTTGCAGAGGAAAAAGATATTTTGGCAAGATTGAAAAAAGTATTTTTGATGGTTGCCGGAAGTGCCGTACAGAAATATGGTCCAGAATTGGAAAATCATCAGCAATTGATGTTGTCTGCCTCTGATATCTTAATTGAGGTCTACATGGCAGAATCAACGCTCCTTAGAACTGAAAAAAATGCAAAACGTTTTGGGAAAGATGCACAAGCCACTCAAATAGCGATGTCCAAGTTGTATTTGTACACTGCCGTAGATATTATTATCCAAAAAGGAAAGGAAGCTATCGTTTCTTTTGCTGAAGGGGATGAACAACGTATGATGTTAATGGGCTTAAAACGTTTTACCAAATATACAAATCAACCTAATGTTGTTGCCCTAAGAACCCAGATCGCTGATCAGGTAGCAGCTGCCAATGGGTACACCTTTGACTAATTCAGATAGATATCTTGACCAAACGGTCAGCTAAAAACCGCTCCCTACCAGGAGCGGTTTTTTTTCATGATAAAGGGTTGTTTTACTATTGGGAACCACCTAATTTTATAAAATGAAGAACGATCTTTTACGCAAAGCTTACGACCCGGAAGAATTCCGATCTATGGGACATCAATTAGTGGATCAATTGGCCGATCATTTGGGTAATGCCATTCATGAAAAGTCAGATAGGACCATTCCCTGGAACACCCCAATGGCCGAACATGAATTTTGGACCGATTATCTAAAAAATGGCGATTCAAAAGATTTATTTCCCGAGGTTCTAAATCATACAATACATATTCACCATCCCAAATATATGGGACATCAGGTAGCTCCTACCCTTCCCATTACCGCGTTATCTGCTTTGGTATCGTCCTTGTTGAATAATGGGATGGCCGTTTATGAAATGGGAATGGCCCCAACAGCCATGGAGCGTATTATTACCGATTTTATTTGTCAAAAAATAGGTTATGATTCCAATTCGAACGGATTTTTGACCTCAGGGGGAACCCTAGCCAACCTTACGGCCCTCCTATCGGCCCGGAAAGCCAAACTTTCACACAATGTATGGAATGAGGGCCATAAGGAACGCTTGGGCATCATTGTAAGCGAAGAAGCTCATTACTGTATAGATCGGGCTGCGCGTATCATGGGGTTGGGAGAAGATGGAATCATAAAAATTCCGGCTACCAAAGATTTTGCTCTGGACACAAAACAGCTGGAATCATATTTGCAAAAAGCAAAAAACGATAATATTAAAGTATTCGCCATTGTAGGTAGTGCTCCTTCTACCTCAACAGGTATTTTTGATGATTTGGAAGCCATTGCCAATTTTAGCCAAAAACATGACCTATGGTTCCATGTAGATGGTGCCCATGGAGGAGCTTCCATATTTTCTACTACCTATAAGTACATGGTCAAAGGAATTGAAATGGCAGATTCCGTGGTCATAGATGGTCATAAAATGATGATGATGCCCGCATTGACCACGGCCCTTCTTTTCAAAGATGGCACCAATGCACATGCCACCTTCAGTCAAAAAGCCGATTACCTATTGGAACAATCCGTTGAGGAAGATTGGTATAATTTGGCCAAACGCACTTTTGAATGCACCAAAACAATGATGAGCCTACATTGGTTTACGCTTTTAAAAACTTATGGAGAAGCCATTTTTGATGATTATGTAACCACATTATTCGACATGGGTCATCAGTTTGCCGAAATTCTCCATGGAGATAAATATTTCGAAATTGCAGTGGAGCCTATGAGTAATATTGTTTGTTTTAGATATATGAACAAGGCCTTGGATGACCAAACTTTGAACAGTATCAATGAGAGGATACGTCACGCTCTCCTTGAGGATGGCGAATTTTATATCGTTCAGACCAAATTAAGAGGCATTCATTATTTAAGGACAACTCTGATGAATCCATTCACAACCCCAAAACATTTAGAAGCACTTTTAGATAAGATTAAAATATTGGCAGACTCGGTTATGGTAAGACCAAATCCCTCATAAAAAACCTCTGGCCTTTGAGGTTTTTGTTATATCAATTTAATAGACTTGCCAAAAACCGTCATTCCTTATTCAAAAAGGATTCTTTTATAGTGGCCACACTATCTTTTTTGGAAAAATTAACAGCACATTCTATCAAGGCCAAATGTGAATAGGCCTGTGGAAAATTCCCTAATAATCGTTTTGTTTTAAAATCGATATCCTCACTAAATAGTCCCAAATGGTTGCTATAGGATAGCAATTTTTCAAAATGTTTAATTGCTTTTTCTTCCTCCCCTATTTTAAACAAGCTATTGATGAACCAAAAAGTACAGATGGTAAATGAAGAGGAAGGCAGGCCAAAATCGTCCTCATTCTTGTACCTATACATTAACCCGTCATTACTCAATTCTCTCTCTATCGCTTTTACCGTACTCATAAATTTAGGGTCCTTGGCATCAATAAATCCATAGGATTCCATAAGAAGCACAGAGGCATCCAAATGTGGGGATCCGTAGGACTGGGTAAAGGCTTGTTTTTCCTCGCTCCAAGCCTTGGCATAAATATCCTGTTTGATCTCCTGTTCCAAGATGGTCCATTTTTTGATCTTATTTGTTTTTCCGAATATTCTGGCCACTTTAATCGCCCTATCCAAAGCTACCCAACACAATATTTTTGAAAAAGTAAAATGACGGTTTTCCGAACGGAATTCCCATATACCCTTGTCCGGTTCTTGCCAATGGTTATTAACAATCCACACGATGCCTTTGGTAATCGTCCAAAGCTCTTCACCATTATCAATATCGGTGTCAAACTTTACTAATTGTTCATAGATCACATCCATCAAAATTCCATAAATATCATTCTGACGTTGTTCGTAGGCTGCATTTCCAACGCGTACGGGCTTAGATCCTTTATAGCCACTTAAATGGTCCAATGTCTCCTCGGTCAATTTTTTTTCCTTATTGATGCCATACATGATCTGTAACTTTTCATCCTTATCCGGGATTAGATCTATGATGAACTGCAAGTATCTTTTAGCGATGTTCTTATGCCCAAGCTCTGAAACTACCTTGATGACCATTGAGGCATCCCTTATCCAACAGAACCGGTAATCCCAATTGCGGACCTCGCCTATTGTTTCTGGCAATGAGGTGGTCACTGCTGCTAAAACTGCACCTGACTTGTCATAGCTGAGCATTTTTAGGGTAAGGGCACTGCGGATGATCTGTTCATTGAATTTTTTGTAGGTAGGCGTGCGTTCCACCCAGTTTAACCAGTACACTTTAGTGCGTTGCAAGAGCAGGTTCATTTTCTTGGTATCGGGCAAAAATATCTTTTCATTGTAACCCAAAAGGAAATACCCAGATTCTTCAAGTACAATTTCTTCCCCATGTACTACCTTCTCTTTGTCAAATGAAGTATAAAGGAATACAGTATCAAACTTTACGGCATGGGTAAGACTTGCTATAAAATCTGGCTTGATATGGCTTACGGTTTCTCCTAGGGCATATTCTAACTTAGGGTTGTAGACCACCTTAAATTTTGGGCTCCCTTTGATGTATTTTATATACCTCACAATCTCAGGCGGTGTATGGCAGCCGCCATCCTCACTATAATAACGGGGCATAAAATCATGTACCTCAAAAGTATTGTTGCCATCTGAGAAGGTGGTGACCAGAATACTCGTGTTTTCTTCGTATTGTTGATCAATGGAATAAGAATCATCGACCAAGATCTCAAAACTACCCCCTTTTTCCTCGTCCAAAATTTTGGCAAATACCGATGAGGAATCAAATTCTGGCAAACAGCACCAATCTAATGAGCCATTCTTGGAAATAAGGGCAGCACTTCTACAATTTCCTATTATTCCATAGTCTAAATTATCCATATCTTAAATAAGCATTATTTACAACCCTTAAAGTTGCTTTTACTATTCGTTTTGCCGAAATTTAGTAAAAAATAGAGCTATCTAATCCAAAATCTTTCGTTTTATGGGCAAAACTATCATAATCTCAAATAGACTACCTGTTCAATTACAAATTGATAATGATGACATCATTGCAATACCAAGTGTTGGCGGTTTGGCTACGGGAATGAAGTCTGTACATTCTGGGAGTGATAGCCTTTGGATCGGATGGAGCGGTTTGACCGAGGAAGAGATTCCCAAGAAATTGGAGCCAAAGATAGATAAGGCCCTTAAAGATAACGGCTGCTCCAAAGTAAGTCTTACCAGTGAGGAAATTGATGGTTTCTACTATGGATTTAGCAATAGAACCATTTGGCCTTTATTCCACTATTTTTTGGAATATTCAGAGTTTGAAACGGATAGCTGGAACACCTATAAGGCAGTAAACCAAAAATTTGCTGATGCCATTTTAAAGAAGGCTGATGACGATGATGTCATTTGGGTCCATGACTATCAATTGATGTTGGTGCCAGAAATGGTAAAGGAGAAACGTCCCAATACCTCCATAGGCTTCTTTTTACACATTCCCTTTCCTTCCTTTGAAATTTTCAGGACTTTGCCATGGAGAAAAGAAATATTAAGAGGGTTGTTGGGATCGGACCTCATCGGTTTTCACACTTACGATTATGAGCGTCATTTTTTAAGTTCCGTTAGAAGACTACTGGGCCTAGAGGTGAGTTTCAATGAAATAAATGTAGACGATAGGATTATTAAAGTAGACTCGTTCCCAATGGGAATAGATTATAAGAAATTCAGTGATGCGGCTAGTCTACACAATGAAAATGCCAGTGATAAGCAATCAGAGTTACAGAGACGACTGAATGCACACAAAGAGTCGACCCCAGATGCCAAACTGATCCTATCCATAGATCGATTAGATTATTCCAAGGGGATTGCCAAACGATTAAACGCCTATGAATATTTCCTTAAAAAGCACCCCGAATACCAAGAAAAGGTAAGGCTGATCATCCTCGCTGTACCTTCAAGATCCAACGTCCCCCAATACCAGCTTTTAAAGAAAGAGATTGATGAATTGGTAGGAAGGATCAATGGGGAGTTTGCCACGGTAAGTTGGACGCCCATATGGTACTTTTATAGGTCTATGCCTTTTGAAAATTTAATCGACCTATACACCTCCAGCGACATAGCCCTTTTAACTCCCATACGTGATGGGATGAATTTGGTGGCCAAGGAGTATATTGCCACAAGGACAGATAAGACAGGGGTATTGATTTTGAGTGAAATGGCTGGTTCGGCCAATGAAATGAACGAATCCCTGCTCATTAACCCAAACAATTTTGACCAAATATCAGATGCACTGATCCAAGCCATTCATATGCCCAAAGAAGAGCAGATAGCAAGGAACAGCATTTTGCAAAAACGACTGGAACGTTATAATGTGGAGAAATGGGCCAACGATTTCATGAAATCCCTATTGGAGCAAAGAGAAAGCAAACACAAGTATATTTCCAAATTACTTTCGAAAAAAACCTTGGACTCAGTTATAGATCAGTACCACTCAGCGAAGAGAAAATTATTGTTCTTTGATTACGATGGTACACTATCCGGGTTTCATGTAGACCCGCAAAAGGCCGGTCCGGATGAAGACTTATACGTTTTATTGGACAAAATAAATGCCCAAAAAAATACAGACATCTATTTAATCAGTGGCCGTGACACTGATACTTTCAAAAGATGGTTCCTTCATAAAAAATACAACATGATTGCAGAACATGGGGTCTGGTTATCCAAAGATGGGAACGATTTTACGCTTTTGGAACAGATCAAAAACGATTGGATGCCAAAAATAAGGCCCGTATTGGAATCGTTTGTGGACAGGACACCAGGATCCTTTATCGAAGAGAAAACTTATTCTTTGGCCTGGCACTATAGAAATACTGACCCTGACTTCGGAAAGAAAAGGGCCACTGAGCTGACTACTGTATTGACCAGTCTCATAGCCAATGACGACCTTACCGTGCTTTCTGGGAACAAGGTCCTGGAAATAAAAAACAGTGGTGTAAACAAAGGACGTGCCGCTATAAAAATGCTCACGGGCAATGATTACGATTTTGTGTTTGCCATTGGCGATGATTGGACAGATGAGTATATGTTTGAGGAATTGCCTGATGATGCCGTTACCGTTAAAGTGGGTATGCAAAAGACCCAAGCCAAATATTACGTGGAAAACACGAAAAAGGTTAGGGATCTTTTGAGTAGATTTATAGAATAGATTTCTATAATCCACATCCAATGAAAAAATTACTGGCTATTGCGCTCTGTTACTTGCCTATGGCGTTATACTCCCAAACGAATCCTGATGTATATCTTCTGGATATCAAAAAAGAGGGGGATAGTATTTTGTTCGTAAATCCGAGAAATATTTCCAATAACAAGGGGTATGACAACCAACCCTCTTTTTATGATGATGACCACCTATTGTTTTCCTCTACTAGAGTTGGACAAACGGATATAGGACAATTTGAGATCAAGAAAGAAAAATCCTCTTGGTTATCCGACACCCAAAATGGAAGTGAATACTCTCCACTCCGAATACGGGGCTCGGATGATATTTCCGCTATTCGCTTGGATAATGACGGCACCCAGTTGCTGTATCGCTATTCCATTACCAAAAAAAATCCGGAAGTTCTTTTAAAGGATCTAAAAGTTGGGTATCATGTATGGTTCAATGCTGATATTTTAATTACAACAGTCCTTACCGAGGGTGGTATGGATCTGGTCGTTACCAATTTTAAGGATAAAAGCAATTATACAGTACAGAAGAACGTGGGCAGGTCTTTGCATAAAATCCCAAACTCCAATTTGATAAGCTATGTGAGTAAGGAAGGTGTTTTAGGGTCCATAAAATCCATGGATCCCATTTCGGGAGTAACTAAAGAAATTATCCGTCCCTTCCTATTGAAGGAGGATATATGTTGGCTGGCAGATGGCACGTTGCTTACTGGCTATGGAAATAAACTGTACAAGTTCCATCCTAAAAAAGACAAAGATTGGACCTTGGCACACATTTTTGAGGACAAGGACATCAATTTGATATCTAGATTGGCTGTCAATTCCAATTCAACTCAACTGGCCATAGTAGCTGATATCTCCCCTGAAATAGTGGTACAAACACAGATAGAGGCCTTCAACGCAAGGAATATTGAAGTTTTTTTGGATACGTTTTCCGAGGATGCCAAAGTATATGGGTATGGTGGTCTTCTTCTATATGATGGCAAGCAAATGATTGGGAAGGAATTTGTTTCCTATTTTAATGCAACCCCAGATTTAAAGTATAGCATCAAAGATAAGATCGTGATGGATAATAAAATATACCATGAAGCCCTGATCACCGCTAATGAGAAGACTATTGAGACAACTTATTTTTACAAGGTGGTCAATGGAAAAATAACAAGTCTTACTTTTTACATAGCGCCTTAAAATTGAACATAAAATCCCATATCCTCCCGGTAATTATTTTTTCCCAGTTTGCCTGCACCTCTTTGTGGTTTGCTGGGAATGCCATAGTTGGGGATTTGGCCAAGTTTCATGGCCTGGAGCCCGGGTTGACAGGGTTGATGCTTTCTTCTGTGCAATTGGGATTTATAGCTGGTACTTTGTTGTTCGCGGCCTTGATGCTTGTAGATCGATTTTCTCCTTCAAAACTTTTTCTGGGTTGTGCTATCTTGGCTGCTTTGTGTAATGCACTACTTCTTTTGGATCATCTTTCCGAATTGACAGTTCTAACAGCTAGGTTTACGACAGGCTTCTTTCTAGCGGGTATTTATCCCGTGGGCATGAAAATTGCATCCGATTATTACGAAAAAGGCTTGGGAAGGGCATTGGGGTTCCTTGTTGGGGCATTGGTTTTGGGCACATCCTTTCCCCATGCCATTAGGGGCATGTCTTTAGGAACCAATTATGGTCTGGTAATAACCATTACTTCTTGTTTGGCTATTTGTGGTGGTCTTGTAATGTATCTGCTGGTACCCCATGGCCCCTATAGAAAACCGAGCACCGTTTTACAACTAAAAGCGGGTGCTACCCTTTTTAAAATACCGGCCTTTAAAAAAGCAGCGTTCGGCTATTTTGGGCATATGTGGGAACTTTACGCCTTTTGGGCTTTTCTTCCTTTTGCCATCGATACATATAATTCCCTGGGAAATTCAAACATTCCGATTTCATTTTGGAGCTTTATAATTATAGCTCTGGGTTCTATTTCCTGTATTGTTGGGGGATATGTCTCCCTAACAAAAGGAAGTAAAAAAGTAGCGTTCATATCACTGGTGATTTCCGGCATCCTATGCCTTATATCTCCCCTGCTCTTTCAATTGCCTACTGCCTTCTTTTTAGTCCTATTATCCTTATGGGGCATGGCCGTAGTATCAGATTCCCCTCAATTTTCAACCATGGTGGCCGCCTCAGCACCAGCCCAGTTAAAAGGAACGGCACTGACCCTGGTGAACTGTATTGGGTTTACCATAAGTATCGTGAGCATACAATTACTTTCCTTTTTAACTGAGGAAATAGAACCTGTTTATATATTCGGTATTTTGGGCCTTGGACCTCTATTTGGCCTTATAAGTTTGGCCAGAAAGTCCTCTTAACAATTTGTTAAGATTTTATAAGGTTCTATAACCGTAAATTACGGGCACAAAAAACTTTATGATGAAAAAACTACTTGCCCCCGTATTACTTCTATTTACCTCGTTCTTATTTTCACAAACTGACCAACGTGTCTATGACATTATCAATGCAGTATCATCTGAGCGAATTCAAAAAGATGTAACCACTTTGGTAAATTTCGGTACAAGACACACTTTAAGCGATACTATTTCCAAAACTAGGGGCATCGGAGCCGCCAGAAGATGGATAAAAAGTGAGTTTGAAAAGATCTCAGCTACTTGTGGCGATTGCTTAGAAGTTACCTATGATAGTGATTTGGTGAAAAAGGATGAAAATGCAAGAATTGTGAAGGACGTGGAAGTAGTAAACGTTGTGGCCATTCAAAGAGGAACCAAATACCCGGAGCGTTACATTATTATGAGCGGCGATATTGATTCTAGGGTAAGTGACCCAACCAACTTCACCTCTGAATCCCCAGGGGCCAATGACAATGCCAGTGGCATGGCAGGCACCATAGAGGCCGCCCGCGTTTTATCAAAATATAAATTTGAGAGCAGCATTATCTATCTAGGACTTTCTGGAGAGGAACAAGGCCTGTTCGGTGGACAAGGCCTGGTAAAAAGTGCCAAAGAAAAAGAATGGGACATCATTGGGATCTTCAATAATGATATGATCGGGAACATCAAAGGGGTAGATGGAATTATCAGTAATACCGATTTTAGGATCTTTTCCGAGCCTGTACCACCCACAGAAACTGAAAGAGAACGAAATATGCGCCGCTTTTATGGGGGCGAGGTAGATGGAATTTCCAGACAATTGGCCCGTTATGTCCACAATAATGTAAAAACGTATATGCCAGAAATGAACCCGATGATGATCTATCGCTTGGATCGATTTGGTCGCGGGGGACATCATAGGCCATTTAACGATGCAGGTTACGCGGGGATCCGAATTATGGAAGCACATGAAAACTATACCCAACAACATCAGGATATCCGTGTTGAAGATGGCATTGCCTATGGTGATGTCTTGGAACATGTGAATTTTGATTATGCCCGTAAATTGACAGCCGTGAATGCCATTAATATGGCCTCCTTGGCCTGGGCACCACCAGCACCGAAAGAAGTAAAAATCGGAGGGGTCGTAGAGCCATCCGCAAAATTTCAATGGAGTAAGGTAGATGGCGCAGTGGGATATAAAATTTACTGGAGGGACACCACCTCCCCTACTTGGGACCATAGCAGGTATGTTGGTGATGTTACCGAGTTTACTTTGGAAGGTATTGTGATAGATAATTATTTCTTTGGTGTATCGGCCGTTGGAAAAGACGGTTTTGAGAGCGTCGTAGTGTTTCCAAATGCAGTAATGAGAAACTAAGTTATCATTTGGCCTATAGTTGTTTTGCACTTGCTTGTATCAGTTATAGGCCTTTTTAAAATATACAGAAAATGTACCTCCTCTATTGATTTTTTTAATCTAATGAAAAAAGCAACCTGTTTCTTACTGGTTTTTGTGTTTTTTTTAGGCTCCTTGCAAGCACAGGAACCCTTTACCGAACAAGATACCTTAAGGGGAAGCATTACCTCGGAGCGGGCTTGGTGGGACCTCAACTTTTATCATTTGGATATTAAGATAGACCCGGATACTAAATATATTTCTGGATCCAATACCATTCGCTATACCGTATTGGAAGAAAAACAGATGCTACAGGTAGATCTACAACCTCCCTTAAAAATTGATAAAATTACCCAAGATGGTCAGGAATTGCAATTCACTTCCAATATTAATGCGCATTTCGTTTCCTTACTGAAACCACAAAATAAAGGAGCGGTCAATGAAATTAAGGTCACTTATTCTGGGCATCCAAAAGAGGCTGTCAATGCCCCATGGGACGGTGGGTTTTCATGGAAAAAGGATATGAACGGTAAGCATTTTGTAGCCACCTCCTGTCAAGGTCTTGGAGCCAGTGCCTGGTGGCCCAATAAAGACCATATGTATGACGAGGTGGATAGTATGGCCATAAGTGTGGAAGTGCCCAAAAATTTAATGGAAGTCTCTAATGGTAGACTATTGAAAGTAGAAGCACATGAAAACACGAATACCTACCACTATTACGTAAACAACCCTATTAATAATTATGGTGTAAACGTAAACATTGGGGATTATGTCCATTTTGGTGAAAACTATGCCGGAGAGAAAGGACCATTGACCATGGACTACTATGTGCTGCGAGATAATTTGGAAAAAGCCAAAAAACAATTTTTGGATGCCCCAAAAATGATGAAGGCATTTGAGCATTGGTTCGGCCCCTACCCTTTTTATGAAGATGGTTACAAATTAGTGGAAGTACCCTATTTAGGAATGGAACACCAAAGTTCGGTGACGTATGGGAACCAGTATGAAAATGGATATTTGGGACGAGATCTTTCGGGAACGGGATGGGGATTAAAATTTGATTTTATCATCATCCACGAATCGGGACACGAATGGTTCGCTAATAATATTACCGATAGAGATACAGCCGACATGTGGATCCATGAGAGTTTCACCGCCTATTCCGAAAATTTATTTTTGGACTATTATTACGGTAAAGTAGCTTCTTCTGCATACGTGATCGGTACTCGCAAAAATATTGAGAACAAAAAACCAATAATCGGGCCATACAATGTCAATAAAACTGGAGGGGATATCTATTATAAAGGTGCGAACATACTGCATACCCTGAGACAGCTTTTGGAAGACGACGACAAATGGAGGGAAATCCTAAGGGGCCTCAATAGTGAATTCTACCACCAAACGGTCACAACGCAACAAATAGAAAACTATTTGAGCACACAAACAGGAATTGATCTTACGGCATATTTTAACCAATTCCTGCGCACTACCAAAATTCCAATGTTGGAATACAAATTGGAAGGAAAAGAACTGAACTATCGCTATACCGATATCGTGGAGGATTTTGATATGCCCGTTCTCATGCATTTGGATGATAAAAAATTGTGGATCTTCCCATCCAAAGAATGGAAGACGACCATACTTCAGAATAGTGTAATAAATATAAAGCCTGATGACAATTTTTACATTTATTCTTCTAAAATTTAACCAAATTCAAAAAAATTATTCGGCCTTAAACTAGTTCAGGACAAGATCATTAACTTTGCCATTCAAAGGGCGCTTTTGTCGTTTGGCAAACTATTGCTCTACACCCAAAACCTTTTTCCATAAGGTTTTCGCTATTTTTAATTAATATGAAACGTATCGGATATCCAATACTAAATTTGGCACCGATATTCATAATTGAATACCCCTATATGAAATTGAACACAACAATAATACCCCTCATTCTATTTGTTTTTTTACTGGGTTCTTGTAAAACGGAAGAAAAGAAACTGGGAAACGCACAAGATATTTCCAAGCCCGGCAAATCAATTACATCAATAAAATTTAACTGTGCTGATCTTGGCGAAGATGAAATGGGCATTCCACGATCCATTCTTTACCTATCTGTTGACGGCAAAACAATAGCGATTGCAAAAATCAATAATTGTCTTCCCATAAACAGAGAACAGTACACCGTGAATAATATAGATGAAGGTGCTTCGGATGCATCTTATGGGTATTGGGCAGGAAATGGCGCTTACTTTTATGTTACCATAAAAAGGAACGAAGGATATATTTATAGGGCTAAAGTGGATGAAATGAACGACACGCCTTTGTCCTATTCGCTTTTTGGCATCTATTCCAATGGAAAATTCTTTGAAAAGGAACAGGAAGTAAAAAAAGAACAAGCTTCTAAAATCCTTCTTCCAGTTACCTTTCCAAAAATTAAAAAAAACACCAGTTCAAAAGAAATCGAGGATATTGTACAACCTAAAGTCAACCAAATTAATAAAGCCCTTCCCCAGATGAATGTTATTTCAAAAGTGGTACAACTTAAATTCAATGATTTTAAGACGCCTATTACCATTTGGTATTCGGATGAAAAGTTACCTTTAAAGATGAAAATGGGCCTCAAAGATGATGAAGGACTTTTTTCCAATGATTTTGAATATTATTTTATCAATGGAAAAATTTGGTATTCGGACCAAATCCTCTCCAAATACGTTTTTGAAAACGGAACCTTACAATATTATATAAATGCGGTATGGAGTAATATTGAAGTGAGTAAGGAACGATTTGAGGCATGGGAAAAGCGTATACTTCGGACCATTGACCAGATAGACAATGCCACCATCAATTCCAAAAAAGATGACGACAAGGCCATTACCGGTAATTTTGAATTGATACAGTGACAATGGTAAAGTACCGATGATTCTAAAAGCCAAAGTGCCTTTACGAGGAATATCAAGAATGATTTCTACTATGGTGAACCCATATCACAAACTCCTTTTAGCATTTCCACTAAATGCAAAAATGTATCCCATAGTAGTTTAGAAGTAGCTACTGATGTCTTGATGACCATACCCGAGGAGAATCAGTGTTTTCACATTATAAGACTGGATGAAAACCAACTGCAATTAAATTATGTAGGTCGCGGAAATACCTTGAACTATAAAAGGGTATTTTAACCTTCAAAAAACTAAATACTAGAATTCTTAAGCATAATATATGCTTGAAGACCTAATTTGGTCTATTGGGTATTATCCCTATAACAAAAAAAATACAGGTATATAAAAAGCAGGTGTTAAGAAAAAAGTCGACTCAAACTCCCGATTTGTAGAAAAAACGATAAATCCATCTCCCCAGAATTCATAAATAATAGTAAATTGCGGGCTATATTAAAATTTGAATATTTAATCTCTCCTATGAAAACTTTTAAATTCTTTCTTTTAAATATACTTCTCTTCACAGCAATTATCTCCTGTAAAGACAATCCAGAGCAGATTGCTCAAAACAACGATTTTAAAGTAGAATTTGAAAAGTTCACTTTGGAAAATGGATTACAGGTGATTTTTCATGTTGATAAATCCGATCCCGTAGTTGCCGTAGCTTTAACAAGCCATGTTGGTTCGGCTAGGGAAATTGAGGGTCGAACAGGATTTGCACATCTCTTTGAACATCTATTATTTCTGGAATCAGAAAATTTGGGAAAAGGTGGATTGGATAAAATGAGTGCGCGTATTGGAGGCTCTGGAGCCAATGGGTCTACAAGTAGAGATCGAACCAATTATTTCCAAACAGTACCCAAAGATGCCCTTGAAAAGATGATATGGGCCGAGGCAGACAAATTGGGATATTTTATAAATACGGTAACGGAGCCCGTACTTGCAAAAGAAAAACAAGTTGTAAAGAATGAAAAAAGGCAAAGCTATGACAATAGGCCCTATGGCCATAATTATTATGTCATTGGAAAAACTTTATATCCAAAAGATCATCCGTACAACTGGCAGGTTATAGGTTCTTTGGAAGACCTCCAGAATGCAACGTTACAAAATGTGAAGGATTTTTATAACCGATGGTATGTCCCCAATAATGTAACCTTGACCATTGCCGGTGATTTCGATCCTGATCAAGCTAAAAAATGGGTAGGAAAATATTTCAGTGAAATAAAGCGTGGTGAGGATATTCCTGAAATGAAAAAATGGCCCGTAACACTAAAAGAAACGAAAAAAATCTATTATGAGGACAATTTTGCAAAACTTCCACAACTTACATTCACCTGGCCTACAGTTTATGAATACCATCCCGATACATATGCACTAGAAGTTTTGGGCAATTACCTTACCCAAGGTAAAAAAGCACCTCTATACAAAACTTTGGTGGAAAACGAGAAATTAACCGATGAGGTGGACCTTTACCAACAAAGTTCTGAAATTGCAGGGGAATATCTTTTGCAGGTTAGAGCATTTGAAAATATCAATCTGACAAAAGTGAAGAATGCTATCAATGAAGGTTTTGCCAACTTTGAAAAAGAAGGGATTTCACAAAAAGATCTAGACCGAATAAAAGCAAGGCAAGAAACTAGATTTTACACCAATTTATCAAGTGTTTTGGGCAAAGGATTTCAGTTGGCACAATATGAAATTTTTGCTGGTGATCCAGGTTTTATCAATGAGGATATAAAAAATATACTTTCAGTTACAAAAGAAGATGTAATGCGGGTGTACAATACTTATGTAAAAGGAAAACATTATGTAGCTACTAGCTTTGTTCCCAAGGGCATGGTAAATTTGGCCTTGGAGGGTTCTACATTGGCAGAAGTTGAGGAAGAAAAAATTATTGAAGGTGCCGAAGAATCTTTCGATGCCAGTATTGCTGCAAATTATGAAAAAACACCCTCGAGCTTTGATAGAAGTAAGGAACCACCATATGGTGCAAGTCCGGATGTACAAGTTCCCAATGTATGGAAAGACACCTTATCCTCCGGCTTGCGACTGTACGGAATTGAAAATAGTGAAGTGCCCTTGGTCCAGTTCCAAATACAAATTACAGGGGGTATGTTGTTAGAAGACCCTGATAAAACAGGAGTTTCAAATTTGCTTGCCCAATTATTGACCAAAGGGACAAAAAATAAAACCCCTGAAGAACTGGAAAATGCGATTGAAAGTTTAGGTTCCTCAATATATGCATATGCCACGGATGAATCTATCATTATCCAAGGGAACACACTTTCCAAGAACTACGGAGAGACTATTGAATTGGTTCAAGAAATACTTTTGGATCCCAGATGGGATGCAGAGGAGTTTAGCTTATTAAAACAAAGTATCCTTAGTCAAATAAAGCAACAAAAGGCTAATCCGAACAATATCGCCTCAAACGAATTTTCTAAATTAATTTATGGCGATGACCATATTCTATCACACAACAATATAGGAACAGCAGCTTCGGTAAATACTATTTCTTTAGATGACCTAAAAGCTTTCTACAAGTCCAATCTTTCCCCAAGATTTACAAATTTCCATGTGGTAGGGGACATCATATCAGAAAAAGTAAAGACATCCCTTGTAGAAATCAATAATAAATGGGAGTCAAAACCCATTGCCTTCCCCGAGGCAAAGTCTCCAATAGCTCCTGTTCTTTCAAAAGTATACTTCTATGATGTTCCTGACGCTAAACAATCTGTTGTTAAAATTGGATATCCTGCCCTTGCAGCAACAGATGACAATTATTATGCAGCTAGTGTTTTAAATTACCGACTTGGAGGTGGAGGATTTGCATCCCAATTAACACAACAATTACGGGAAGGAAAAGGATATACATACGGAATTCGTTCCAGTTTTTACGGTTCCAAAATTAAAGGCCCCTTTATGATAACGAGCGCGGTACGCTCCAATGTTACTTTTGAATCCGCTAATTTGATAAAAGATATTCTGAGTAACTACGGAAGGGATTTTAATGAAGAAGATTTGGACGTAACAAAAAGTTATTTGATCAAAAGTACCGCCAGGGCTTTTGAAACGCCCAATGCCAAGCTCGACATGTTAAGTAACATCAGTAATTACAACTACCCTGATGATTATGCAAAACGAAACGGTAAAATTGTAAAAGATTTTTCCATTGAGGAAATCAAGAAAATGTCCAATCTTTATTTGGATCCCAATAAAATGATCTACCTGATAGTTGGAGACGCCAAAACCCAATTGAAAAAACTGGAACAACTTGGATTTGGCCCCCCGGTTCTATTAAATAAATAGCATTATCAACTTGAATTGTATACCATAGGCGGTAAGCTTCCATAGAGGTTTACCGCATATGTCTTGTTTGTATTCATATAAAATAGCATGGCATCATATTTACAAAATATTTCAGAAAAATTTTTATCTTCCTTAGAGGATAATTGGACAATGTTCATCAAGCAAATACCTGGCATACTTATGGCCATTCTCATAGTGGCCTTAGGGATCTTTATATCAAAAAAATAGGAACTAATCCCGTAAGGTAATCTCCAAAAAGACAGATGACCCTATCATGGTGCATTTCTTGGCCAAAGGAATCAAATTGTTGTTGTTGTTGTTGTTGTTGTTGTTGTACACCCTGTTTATTATGTATGCATTGGAGCTGGCAGGACTGCAAAGCATTGCCACCGGTATTTTAACTGCTGCCGGGGCCTTTAACATAAATGAAACGGTAAGCATAGGGGATATTTTTGGATCAATACCTTTGCATATGGAAAGGAAGCATTGATGATTAAAGGGAAAGTAATCACCAACGTAAAAGAGGCACTTCTAAAGAAAGGGGTTAGCCCGCCCGCCGATATCGGAGAGCTAAAACTTTATGGAACCCAGACCTCCATTCCTGTCAGTGTCATCAAATAGGTAGGAAAAAGTCTCGAATACAAAAGATGAAGATAATGATTAGGTATTTGTTCATTAAGGCAAAAGGACCTGGAAAATTAAATTATTGATTATCTTAGTGATAAGATTTCTTGTTGCCATTTGATGATCATTGGTCCTGGTAGTATATCCTAGTCAATGTTTTATTTAATCCTTCCATTATGAAAGAGCACTATAACATAATCCTTGCCGGTGCTGGCGGAATAGCCGAAGCTGCAGCCCTCATCCTTGCTGAATGGAGTCCAGTGACCCCAACCATCTATATAGGCAACCGTACCCTAGCAAAGGCCCAAAGAGTATCTCAATGGATTCAAGAAGGCACCACAAAAACCTGTAGGGTCGTTCCCTTTTTACTAAATGCAACTACTATTACCGATGAAATGAAGGGGATATTTGAAAAAGGTGACGCCTTACTGGATTGTCTGCCGGGTAGTCTAGCCCCAAAAATGGCTAAGTTTGCAAATGACTTCGGTCTATATTATGCCAACCTTACGGAATATGTTGCCGAAACCGACCAAATTATAAAATTGGCCAAAAATACAACCACTGGTTTTGTCCTACAGACCGGACTTGCTCCAGGATATATCAATGTTTTGGCCAATCATATGTTCCAAGAATTTTGTGCGGATTTTGATGTTGAAGAAGTTGATGTCTTAGAATTCAAAGTAGGTGCATTGACCATCAATGCCGTGGCCCCACACTATTACGGATTCACTTGGAGTCCCATCGGTGTGGCCACAGAATATGTAAAAGATGCCATTGTCATCCGTGATTTTAAGAAAATAAGCCTTCCCTCCCTTTCTGAACGGTCAAGCATAATCATAAACGGTTTGGCATTTGAAGAAGACCTAACTTCTGGGGGAGCCGCGGATTTACCGGACGCACTGAAAGGCAAGGTAAGGTCCCTTGATTATAAAACCTTGCGACATCACGGACATTATTCTTGGGTACAAGAACAATTGCGTGGAATAGATCCTAAAAAAAATCCCATTCCCGATCTACAGGAAATAATGAAAATAAGCATCCCGCATGTAGAAGATGATCAAATAGTGCTTTATGTCGCGGTGCAGGGGACTGATGCAAAAGGCACCTTACGTAGACGGGAAATAACAAAAACTATTCGCCCTCAAAAGGTCGGCCATCATCAACTAAGGGCCATACAGACCACCACAGCGGCACCCTTAATACAATCCATTCAATGGCTATTGGAGAAAAGGCCCAAAGGAATTTCACTCCAAAGTTCACTACCAACCAAAGAATTTTTAAATGGGGAATATATAATCCCAGTTTACGGTAAGGTCTAATTATGAAGATAATTAACAAAACTATGAGCCTATGCACACGAATGTCTGGGAAGTAATGCGCCCAGTATTGATCCTTTACCGGAATATTGGCAAAGCACTGACTAATAATGACATATAAATTTGTTTTCCATTACTTATCCGATAGTATTTGAAATCTGAATTTCTTATATTTATACTATAGACCATACCAAAAGACCATGCTTACCGATTTGAATACAAATCTCCGCAAAGACGTAGATTCCGTCAACAAAATTACGGTTGTCCCAAATTTGTTGGATGTTATCTGTAAAACCACCGGGATGGGTTTTGCTGCCATTGCAAGGGTCACTGCAACGAATTGGGTGACATGCAGGGTTCGGGATGAAATTGATTTCGGACTTAAATCTGGTGATGAATTGGCTATTGAAACCACATTTTGCAATCAGGTTCGGCAGCACAAAAAACCTGTATTTATTGATGAAGTGGCTACGGATGAGCACTATAAATCCCATCCCATCCCCTTGCAATATGGTTTCCAAAGCTATATTTCTGTTCCTATCTATCGTAGGGATGGCAGTTTTTTTGGAACCCTTTGCGCAATTGATATAAAGCCAGCTAATGTTGACACCCCGGAAATCAGGGAGATGTTCAAATTATATTCCGAACTCATATCCTTTCATTTGGATGTTGTGGAGGAATTGGATCGGGTTTCGGCCAACCTGATCGAAGAACGTAAGATTGCCGAACTCAGGGAAACATTTATAGCCATTCTGGGCCATGATCTAAGAAACCCGGTCAGTACCACACGTATGTGTGCCGATATTTTATTGAAACTTTCAATAGATAAAACCGCCATAAGACAGGCGGAAATAATAAAAGCCACCACCTATCGCATGCAAGGTCTAATTGACAACTTGCTTGACTTTGCCATGGGACATTTGGGCGATGGAATTAAGTTAGAGCTGACAAATGACAATTCAGTATTAAAAAAGGCTCTTGGACAGGTTTTGCAAGAAATGAAGACCTTGGATTCGCATCATGAAATAATAGAATCGATTGACTTAAACAAAACTGTAACCTGTGATGTGGATAGGGTTGCCCAGCTTTTTTCCAATCTACTGGGTAATGCCATAAAACATGGAGCGGAAAACCATCCCATTGATGTGGATATTTATACGACGGACAAGAAATTTATTCTTTCAATAAGCAACTCGGGGGATAAAATTTCAGAGGCGGCAATGGGTAATCTTTTTAAGCCCTTCTACTCCGAAAATGCCAATAGAAACAAAAGAAGTTTGGGGCTGGGATTGTACATATCTTCTGAAATTGCCAAGGCCCATGGAGGCAAACTTAGGGCACAATCCTCCGCGGACAAAACAACCTTTACTCTTAGTATCCCTCTTTAACAAACCCTCCCCAATGAGGTTAAGCTCCTTACCCCTCAAAAGTTATATTTGAAAAAGTGAGATATAACCATTTTATTTCTTGAGTATCAATTCCAACCACGTCTAATTTTCGCTTTTTATGTAATGTTACCTCGGTAAAAAAGTTTTACTTATGCCCAAAATACAACGAACCTAAGGAGAATATAACTTTAACAAATGGATCAGAATTTTATTATTAGAGAGGCGAAGCCATCGGAATATTCCGAGATTGGTGAATTACTGGTCAAGGTCTATTCACAACTAAAGGGTTTTCCCTCCCCTGAAGAGCAACCGGCATATTACGAACGTCTACAACAAATTGGAAAATTCACGGATTATCCCAAATCAAAATTACTGGTGGCAATAACAACAGAAGGCATTATAGGTGGTGCTGTTGTCTATTTTGGGGATATGTCCCATTACGGTTCTGGCGGTACTGCTACCAAGGAAACCAATGCATCCGGATTTCGATTATTAGGGGTAGATCAGGCATCTAGAGGCCTCGGACTTGGTAAAGGCCTTACAGATACCTGCATTCAGTTGGCAAAATCGGAAAAACAGCATCAATTGATCATTCATTCCACAAAGTCAATGCAGACCGCATGGAAAATGTACGAGAACATGGGGTTTGTTCGCTCCCTTGATCTAGATTTTAAGCAGGGCGAATTGGATGTATTTGGTTTTCGCATGGCGCTTTGATAGCCCGTAATTCAATTTTTATTCAGCTTGTCGCCCCTATTCTACGTTTCGGTCACATTTATGAGGACAAGGAATTTTAAATGACCAACTTCATGATCTCATAAAACCTATTACAATGAAAACCTTAATTATTGGCGGAACGGGAAAAACAGGGCAGCACTTAATTTCACAAGCCTTGCAAGATGACCATATGGTGACCGCTCTGGTACGCAACCCTTCGAAATTAAAAATTGAACACCCCAATCTGAGGATCCTACAAGGAGATATACTGCAGTACAAGGATGTGGCTGCTGCCGTAAAAGGACAGGATGCGGTTTTATGTGCCTTAGGCCACAAACGTTTTTTCATCCCAACCAACATTCTTTCCAAAGGAACCACCAATCTTATAAGTGCCATGGAAGAATACAAGGTAAATCGATTAATCTGTATTACATCGTTGGGCATCAACGACAGCAGGTTTAGACTTGGGCTATACTATACCCTGTTTGTAGTACCCGTAATCCTCTTTTCTTATTTTATGGATAAATCCAAGCAAGAAAAATTGATTATGAACAGTGCATTGGATTGGACCATTGTAAGACCTGCGCAATTGACCAATGGTAAAAAGAGGGCGAATTATCTCCACGGTCCAAATTTGGGCAGTTTTATCCTTACCAAAATGATCTCTAGGGCCGATGTTGCCCATTTTATGATCCAGCAACTTACCGATACACGTTATCTCTTTAAAACTCCTGGCCTACATTATTAATTAGTACCGATAAATGCAATTAGTAATTAGTATAAGAGGCATTCTTTGATTTTGACGTGCCTTATTTATTAAAAGTTGACAGACAATGTTCCATTGGGTCCGTCCATTGTTTCATTTTGTTTTATATTGGATATCCCCATTGGGAAAATAGTGCCTATCCACAATTAATATTAAGTGGGCTTTATGAAGCGACTTTACTTAATCTGGGATGAACTGAAATCTAATAGGGATACCCTTGAAAAAACCGAGGTTACACTTATGTCGAAAATAAAATAGTTGGCCTTTTTCCCTTCAAAAGCCTTATTATTATGGCAAACAACATATAGGTGACACTCAAATGTCGTAACAAAGTACATCACTTGGCCATAGCTTTGTATCAAACAAAAAATAGATGTTATGGAGAAAGAACACATGATGGCCTTAACATTTCCTGAATTCGGTACGCCAAGTGTTCTGGAGTATATGGTAGTTCCCAAACCAACTATTCAGGACAACAAAATTTTGGTAAGGACAAAGGCAATGAAGAAGGTAAAAGTGCTGGCAAAATTTTATTTATTCCGGATTAATTGGGTTTCACATAATATATCCCAGTAAATATTAGCGGTATTATAGGATCTGAAAGTAATTTTGGTAGTATTTTTGCGACAGAACCTTTTCAAGGTAGCAACTAAACCAGCGTGTTTTCGTTTTTAGTTTCAATATTTTGCCTTGGATCTTGATACGTAATGTCTAAGTTACCCAAAGAGAATCGCTTTTTAGATCTGTCGGACTATGGCAGACCCGCTGCAGTAATCATTGCTAAAGCCCTACAAAAAACATCCTTTACTCCCGTACATGTCACCATTGGTTTTATCATCTCTGGGATACTAGCTATCTTGTGTATGTATCATCAATATTTTATAGCTACAGGATTTTTTCTTATCCTAAAATCCATATTGGACGCAGCGGATGGAGAACTTGCACGAATAAAAAAAAAACCGTCCTATACTGGGCGCTATTTGGATTCTGTTTCCGATATCATCCTCAACTTTTTTATCCTATTGACCATCTGGCATATCACCCAAGGAGAATTATTTTACACCCTATTGGCATTCACTGGCCTTCAATTGCAAGGTACCCTGTACAATTATTACTATGTGATATTGAGGAACCAAAACAATGGGGATACTACCAGTCGTATTTTCGAAGACAAGGTTCCTGTGGCACTAAAGGGTGAGAAACAACGAAATGTCAATATCCTTTTCGCGATGTATAAATTTTGCTACGGGGCATTTGATAAGATCATCTATCGTTTGGATAGGAATGCCCCGGAAAGTAATAACCTACCAAAATGGTTTATGACAGCAGTCTCCACTTTTGGATTAGGGTTTCAATTATTGATCATTAGTGTTATGTTGGCCTTTGATTTAACGCACTATATCATTCCTTTTTTTATTGGTTATTCCTTGTTCATACTTTTATTTATAGGCATCCGACGATTTATCAACCAATAGTACTTGGACCATTTATCCCATTGACTATCCAACTTTTCTTTAAAAGCAAAGTAGGTCCCTCGTTTAAAAAATGACAAAATTGGATGGCCTTCAATTAATTTGAATTATTTTTAGAAGCATGAAACTTCAAAAATATATTCTCCCCATCCTAGCTTATCTCGTTTTGGCCAGTTGTAAAAATCAACCGGTGGAATCCTATGACATGGTCATACAAAATGGGCAAACCATTGATCTGGAAACGGGTAAAATAGCACCCCAGGATATTTACATAAAAAAGGGAAAAATTGTTAAAATTGAACCCTCAGGGAGTAAAATTTCTTTTATTGCAAAAAAAACAATAGAAGCTTCAGGCACCTATATCCTTCCGGGTTTTTGGGACAACCATACCCACTTTAGGGGCGGGGACAGCCTTGTTGCAGAAAACAAAGACTTGCTTCCCCTATTTCTTGCCAACGGTATTACCACGGTACGCGACGCGGGAGGTGATCTAACCTCCAGTGTGCTACAATGGAAAAAGGAAATTACGGCCGGAACATTGGACGGCCCCACAATTTATACTTCCGGACCAAAAATAGACGGCCCCCAGGGCACTTGGGCAGGCTCCCTTGAAGTTGTCACAGATGAAGACATTACAAAGGCATTGGACTCCTTAGAAGCGCTACAAACAGATTTTGTGAAATTATACGACAGCCGTATTTCTGGAGAAGCCTATCTTAAAACCTTGAAAGAAACAGATAAAAGAGGACTTATTACCTCAGGACATATGCCCTTCACCGTTACCCTAAAGGAAACTGTAGATGCTGGTATAGACGCTGTTGAACATCTTTATTATATCATGAAGGGTTGCTCTGCTGTAGAAACAGAAGTCACCCAAATGCTAAAAAACAAAGAGATAGGATTTTGGGAAGCCATGCCGCTACTAAGGGAGGGATATCAAACAAGTACAGCCCAAAACACCTTTTCCCTGTTAAAAAATAAAAATGTGTACGTGGTCCCTACCCTACACATCGGAAAAACCTTGAGTTATTTGGACGAGGTGGACCATATAGACGACCCATATTTAAAATACATGGGAAAGGGTATAATAAAAACGTATGAGGGTAGAATCAACGGTGCTTTGAATGCCTCTGACAAAGCAAGAAAAGACAGGAAAGAACTGGACCACTTTTTTGGGACCTTGACAAAGTCATTAAATGATGCTGGTGTAAAACTTTTGGCTGGATCGGATAGCGGCGCCTATAATGCCTATACCTATCCAGGTATCTCCTTGCATAAAGAATTGCAAGCCATGGTCCAAACAGGAATGACCCCCTTAGATGCCCTGAGAACTTCGGCCTATAACGGCGCACATTACCTAAAGAAAGATAAGGCATATGGCACAATTGCATTAGGCAAACAAGCCGATTTGGTCCTTTTGGATGCAAACCCATTGGAAGATATTAAAAATACTCAAAGAATAAATACTGTAATTCAGGGCTCTAAGATTTACAATAAAGAACAATTAACAACCATGTTAAAGTCATTAATAAAGTAAGATGCCAATAGAAATGAAAAAAATCAGCCTTCTTTTAAGTTTTGCCATCCTATTTTCTTGCGCTCCTGTTAAGGAAAAAGTGAGCAAGACCGCCATACTGTTCACCAATGCCAATGTTGTTGATGTTCGTACTGGACAAATTCTAGAAAAGCAGCAAGTTGTTGTAGATTCCGGTAAAATAAAAAGTATCCGACAAGTTAATGCGCATCCCGAAGATTTCACTACCCAAATTGATGCAAAAGGCAAATACCTTATCCCTGGACTGGCGGAAATGCATGCGCATATTCCACAATCACCAACTAGTGAAGAGAGGATTGAAGAAACGCTATTCTTATATCTCTCCAACGGCATAACTACAATTAGGGGTATGCTCGGGCATCCATCCCATTTGGTTTTACGCGAAAAAGCCAAGACAGGTGAAATCTTAAGCCCTAGAATATTTACTTCCAGTCCATCCCTAAATGGAAATTCCATTACGACCAAAGCCGAAGCAATAGAAAAGGTAACTACCTATCAAAAGGAAGGATATGATTTCCTAAAAATCCATCCAGGTATCCAATTGGAGGTGTTCGATCAAGTAGTGATCACTGCAAATGAAGTGGGAATGCCATTTGCGGGACATGTACCTGTTGCCGTTGGAATTCGTCATGCATTGGCCAGTAAATATGCGGCCATTGATCACGTTGATGGATTTTTAGAGGGATTGGTTCCTGAAAGCAAGAATGTGGACCCAACAAAAAATGGTTTTTTTGGATTTGATTTCACCCCTTTGGCAGACCCTACCAAAATGGATGAACTCGTGCAAATGGCCAAAGAAAATAAAGTGTGGATCGTTCCTACCCAAAGTCTTTTTGAACGTTGGTTTGCCCCGGTAAGTTCAGATGAGCTTTTACTACAGCCCGAAATGAAATATATGCCAACTTCCACCTTGGCAGACTGGAAGAAAAGAAAAGATGAGTACACTGGTCCGAATACCAATTTTGACACAAAACAATGGGATCAATTCACAGCCATAAGAAGGGAACTGATTAAAAAATTGCAGGACGGTGGTCATGGGATGTTGTTGGGTTCTGATGCCCCTCAATTATTTAACGTGCCTGGATTTTCGATTCAGCATGAGATAGAAGGTATGCGATTAGCGGGTCTTACCCCATTGGAAATCCTTCAATCGGGAACCATAAATCCCGCTATATTCTTTGGAATGGAAGGGTCATTTGGAGAAATTAAAGAAGGGCAGGATGCCGACATGGTACTCTTAAATGCCAATCCTTTGGAAAACACAGAAGCTTTTAAACAGATATCAGGGGTAATGGTACAAGGAAAATGGCTTTCACAAGAAGTGATAGCAAAAAAATTGGCAGACATCGCCAATAATGCTATAGACAATTGATTATGAAAAAAGTAGTCTCAATTTTAATTTTTCTCTTCCTTACCATTGGTTGCAAGCAAGAAAAAGAAACCAATATTAGTTTAGAAGAATTGACCATATCGGAAATACATACTAATTATAGCAATGGTGTCTACAATAGTGAACAATTGGTACAAGCCTTTATCGGCAGGATAAAAACAAAAGACAGTAGCATCAATGCTATTACTTATATCAACCCTGAAGCTTTGGCAATTGCTAAAAGACTAGATGAAGAATTTAAATCCACGGGGAAGCTACGTCCACTACATGGTATTCCCATGATTGTAAAGGACAATTTTAATACCATTGGAATGCCCACAACTGCTGGATCGTTAGCGTTAAAGGATTTTAGACCGGATAGCAATGCTACCATGGTACAGCAATTAATTGATGCGGGGGCTATTATTATTGCAAAGTCAAATATGGCAGAATGGGCCTTTAGCCCCATGCACTCAGAAAGCTCTACCCATGGAACAACACACAATCCCTACAACACACACTATGTTCCAGCTGGTTCAAGTGGTGGTACAGCAGCTTCCATCGCAGCCAATTTTGGGGTTATTGGTCTGGGTTCTGACACAGGTAATTCTATTAGAGGACCTTCTTCACATAATGCCCTAGTAGGTATTAGAAGTACCATGGGCCTAACAAGCAGAGCTGGTATCATACCGCTTTACCTTAGAAATGACATTGGAGGGCCAATGTGCCGCACAGTAGAAGACGCTACAAAGGTTCTGAATATGATTTCGGGGTATGATCCCAAAGATCCTATAACAAAAAATTCCGACGGAAAAGTAGCAAAAGATTACTCCAAATTTTTAGACATAAATGGTTTAAAGGGTGCCAGAATTGGTGTCTTGCGGGAGCTAAGCGATAACAACCCTGATGAAGAGATCACACTACTTTTCAATGCAGCAATTAAAGATATGGAAGGCTTGGGTGCAACCATTTTGGATTCGATAGAAATTCCCAATTTTTCTGAATTAAGAAAGAATCAATGGTGTGACGTATTTAAACAAGACCTAGAAAATTACCTATCTGAATTTGTAAAAAACGATACCATAGCAACCCTTGAGGATATTACGAGAATCGGTTCCAAATCGGTCTACGCTGAGGAAGGTGTCATTTATTTTCGCGATGCTCCAAACGGACGATCGTCCGCCCCTGAAATTCCATGTGCAAACGTTTATGAAGATGAAAGAAGTATCGCTTTTCGCACTGCCATTGAAAAGGTGATGGACGAAATGAATTTAGATGCCATAATTTATCCGAGTTGGAACAACAGACCTGCTACCGTAGCTCATTTTGAAGAGGAATATAAAGGAGATAATAGTCAGGTTATTGCGCCACATACAGGACAGCCTGCATTTACAGTGCCAATGGGCTTTATAAAAGGAAATCTCCCCGTAGGCTTACAATTTCTGGGACGTATGTACGCTGAACCTACCTTGATAAAACTGACCTATTCCTATGAACAAGGAACAAAACATAGAAAAAAACCTAACTTATAAATACGATAGAAAATGAGGATACTTATTACCCTTGCCTTAACCTTTACCACGACACTTACCTTTTCACAAACTCTTTTAAGACCCGATAGGGTTTTTGATGGGAAAGCACTACATGATAATTGGGTGGTTTTAGTGAATGGTAATACCATTGCCTTTGCAGGGAAGGAAGGAGACTTGAAACCATTATCCTATACTTCTGAAATAAAATTAGACGGCATGACCTTAATGCCGGGTCTAATTGAGGGTCATTCGCACCTTTTGCTACATCCGTATAATGAAACCTCTTGGAACGACCAGGTATTAAAGGAATCCCCAGTGGAAAGAGCCATAAGAGGCACGGTACATGCCAAAAACTCACTTATGGCAGGGATTACCACCATGCGCGATTTAGGTGCCGAAGGTGCAGGTTATAGTGATGTTTACCTCAAAAAGACCATTGAAGAAGGAATCATCAGTGGCCCGCGACTCTTGGTTGCTGGTCCGGCCATTGTCGCCACAGGAGCCTATGGGCCCAAAGGCTTTCACGATGGTGTCCATGTCCCTTTAGGGGCCGAAGAGGCCAGCGGTACAGAAGAAGTTATAAGAACCGTTCGTAGACAAATGGGGAATGGGGCAAATTTTATCAAAATATATGCAGACTACCGTTGGGGCAGTGGGGAACCCTCCCAGCCCACTTTCCTATTGGAGGAAATAGAGGCTATGGTAGCCACTGCAACAAGTGCCGGCAAATATGTGGTAGCACATGCCGGAACACCTGAGGGTATGCGCAGAGCAATTTTAGGAGGCGTTGAGACCATAGAACATGGAGATGGTGGCACTTTGGAAATCTTTAAATTGATGAAAGAAAAAGGTGTAGCCCTTTGCCCTACCCTAGCAGCAGGAGATGCTATAGAGCAATACAATGGTTGGAACAAGGGCTCCGGAACGGAGCCGGAACGTATCACAGAGAAAAAAGCATCCTTTAAATTGGCACTACAGGCTGGTGTGGATATCGTTTTTGGAGGGGATGTAGGAGTATTTACCCATGGTGAAAATTCTAGGGAATTGGAACTTATGGTAGCTTATGGAATGACGTCCTTAGCATCCCTACAGGCGGCAACATCAGGCAATGCACGTATTTTCCACCTAAAGGACCTAGGGGTAATAGAAAAGGGCTTCCTGGCCGATATCATTGCCATAGAGGGCAATCCATTGGAGGATATCTCCAAAATGAAAAATGTTAAATTTGTAATGAAAGATGGGGCTATCTATAAAAATGAATAGACCCCCAATAAAAAATTAACGTCTATATAATTCGCTAGAAAACAAAGGGATACCTAAAATACTCCATATTTCATCCTTTGCTATGCCTAAATATCCCTACCCCAACAACTAATTCCTTAACAGACCTTTAAGAATTAGGCAGTTTGATTTGGTTATCTTTAAAACGACTAATTAACCAAATTAAAAGATGACTAAGAAATTACTTTCTCTAGTGATGCTTTTCGCATCACTTTGCATATCTGCGCAACAATTTACAATGGACATGGTCCAAGATTTAAAACCCAGGAACATCGGTCCGGCCGGGATGAGTGGTCGTGTAACCGCTATAGATGCGGTACACGACAATCCAGATGTCATGTACGTAGGTACTGCTTCCGGCGGACTTTGGAAATCTACCTCCGGAGGCATCAAATGGGAACCTATATTCAATAAAGAGGTAACTGCATCCATCGGTGCCGTGGCCATCCAACAGTCCAATCCTTCTGTTATTTGGGTAGGCACAGGGGAAGGAAACCCTAGGAATAGTTTAAACGGTGGCTTTGGAGTTTATAAATCCTTGGATGGCGGCAAAAGCTGGACCTCTATGGGATTGGAAAAAACAAGACATATTCACAGAATAGTAATAGACCCAACAAACCCAAATATTGTTTATGTGGGCGCCATTGGCTCTCCTTGGGGAGAACACCCTGAACGAGGGGTTTTCAAAACTACCGATGGAGGAGCCTCCTGGGAGAAAATTCTTTTTGTCAATAATAAAACGGGGGTGGCCGATCTGGTCATGGACCCTACGAATCCCAATAAGCTGATCGCGGCTATGTGGGAACACAAAAGAGACCCATGGTTCTTTAAATCTGGTGGTGAGGGCAGTGGCTTGCATATGACCCATGACGGAGGAAAAACTTGGAAGAAACTTACCGAAAAGGAAGGATTGCCCAAAGGGGAATTAGGTAGGATAGGAATTGCGATCGCCAGAAGCAAACCCAATGTAGTCTATGCTTTGGTGGAGGCTAAAAAAAATGCACTTTACAGATCGACGGATGGTGGTTTTAAATGGGAAAAAGTAAATGACAAGGAAGATATAGGCAATAGGCCTTTTTATTATTCCGAAATTTATGTAGATCCACAAAATGAAAATAGGGTTTACTCTGTCTTCACCTATATTAATGTATCTGAAGACGGTGGAAAGAATTTCAAGGAATTAATGCCTGCATATGGCGTGGATAACGGGGTTCACCCAGATCACCACGCATGGTGGATTCACCCAAAGAACGGGCAGTTTATGATGGATGGCAACGATGGTGGAATGAACATTACCAAAGATGGCGGACAGACCTGGAGATTTATTGGAAACCTCCCAGTAGCCCAATTTTATCATATCAATACCGATAATGAATTCCCATATAATGTATATGGGGGGATGCAGGACAACGGTTCTTGGAGAGGACCGGCGTATGTTTGGAAAGACCAAGGAATCCGAAATAGCTATTGGCAGGAAATTGCTTTTGGTGATGGATTTGATGTGGTTCCGGACAAGGAAGATTCCCAATTTGGTTATGCTATGAGCCAACAAGGATATGTTTCCCGTTACGATTGGAAAACAGGGAACAACTACATTGTACGACCTACCCCACCCGATGCGGAAACGAAGCTCCGTTTCAATTGGAATTCCGGGATAGGGCAAGATCCTTTTGACAATAGTACCGTATATTTTGGCAGTCAATTTGTACACAAGAGCACGGATAAAGGTCTGACATGGAAGGTCATTTCCCCCGATCTAACCACCAATAACCCTGAAAAACAAAAACAAAGCGAAAGTGGCGGACTGACCATGGATGCTACTGGGGCAGAAAACCATTGTACCATTTTGGTAATAGAACCATCACCTGTTGAAAAAGACATGTTATGGATCGGTTCCGACGATGGACGTGTACACTTCACACAAAATGGAGGTGCAACTTGGACGGAGGTAACCCCAAACATTAAAGGTCTTCCCAGTGGCAGCTGGATTCCGCAAATAAAGGCATCGAGTAAAAACAAGGGAGAGGCCCTATTGATTGCAAATGATTACAGAAGGTTCAATTATACTCCTTATGCCTACAGAACAAAAAACTATGGTAAAACATGGGAACGCATCGTAGACCAATCCGATGTAAAAGGCTATACCCTTTCCATTATTGAGGATACCGAAAACCCTAACCTTATGTTCTTGGGTACGGACGATGGATTGTATATTTCCATGGATGCAGGGGCACAATGGCAGAAATGGACCGAAGGCTTCCCTACCGTCTCTACCAAGGATTTGGTGATCCACCCAAGGGAGCAGGATTTGGTGATTGGAACATTTGGAAGGGCCGCATGGGTATTGGATGATATACGTCCTTTACGTGCCGTAACTGCGGATAGGGCCATTTTAAATAAAGAGATTTCAATCTTCACTCCTCCAACGGCCTATCAGGCTGCATACCAACAGCCCACAGGTAGCAGGTTTGGGGCGGATGATTTATTTAATGGTGAAAACAGAAAAGAGGGCGCCATGATCACGTATTACCTGAAAGAAGGAAAAAAAGCTGTTTCCAAGGAGGATAAAAAGGCGGACGATGATGGAGAGGATTCAAAAGAGGAAGAAGAATCAAAAGAGGAAGACAAAAAGGATGTGAAGACAAAAGATTCCATTGCCTTTACCTTTTATGATGGTGATAGATTGATAAGAACCTTAAAATACAAAACACCTGAAAAAGCCGGATTCCATAGAATCTATTGGAGAATGGATGAAAAAGGTCCGGACAGGGCTTCTAGAAAAGTAAGTAAAAGAAAAAGTGAGCCCAGTGGTGTTAGAGTAAAACCTGGGACTTATAAAGTAGTGATCTCTTATGGAGAAGCTACTGATGAAACCATGATAGAGGTACAATCAGATCCAAGATTAAGTGTTTCCTCTGCTTCCATCGATGAAATATACGAAACTGCAAAAAAACTGGAGGATTTTGCCCAGACGGCTGCAAATGCCGTAAAACAATTGGTGGAAAGTAAGACTGTGGCAGAGCAGACCCAAAAAGATTTAAAGGAACTGGATAAAGAGAAATATAAAGACCAGATCAAGGCATCGGTGGATATTGTGAAGGAAATAGATACGGTTATGACCCTGTACCTAGGAAAAGACGACAAGCGTCAGGGAATTACCAGAAATCCTGAAATCACGGTGATGCAACGCATTGGAGCTGCCAGTGGATATGTAGAGAGCAGACAAACTGGGATTACCGCCACGGAAAAGCAATTGGTACAATTTGCCGAAGAGGAACTTACAAAAGCTTTGGAAGCTACCAATACCTTTTTTGAGGATAAATGGAAGAACTACAGAATATCCATAGAGCAATTGGATAATTCCCCCTTTAAGGAAACCAAAAAATTCATGATGAACTAAATCAACGAAGATGAAAAAAATTATCACGCTTTTTATCGTTGCCCTAATTTGGGGGTGTAAGGAAAATAAGGAGAGTCCAGCATCTAGTATAGCGGATTCACTTAAAACCTATTCAATAGAACAGATGATGGACAACGAGTCTATCTATGGTGGGAGTTTTTCCCCGGACCAATCCAAATTGTTGATCACCAGCAATCGTTCAGGGATCTACAACATGTATACCGTTGCGGTTAAAGGTGGAGATTTAATGCCGGTATCCTCTTCGGATAGTTCTTCCGTATCTGCCATTTCCTATTTTCCCAAAGATGAGCGCATGCTCTTCAATATGGATAACAATGGAGATGAGATAGACCATATCTTTCTGAGGAATACAGATGGCACACACAAAGACCTAACCCCGGATGCTGGGGCAAGGGCTTCATTTTATGGGTGGGCGAAAGACAAAAAGAGCTTTCTCTACACGTCCAACAAGCGAGACAAAAGGTATACAGACCTTTATGAAATGGATTTGGAGACCTTTACCCCTGCCCTTCTATACAAAAATGAAGGCGGTTTTTTTATTGGTCCCATTTCGGACGACAAAAACCTTATTACGCTGATCAAGCCTATCAACACGAATGATGCGGATTTATTTCTTTACGACCGCAAGAATAGGTCCATGACCAAAATAAATCAGAATCAAAGTGCCAATTCTGGGGAGGATTTTTCCCCTGATGGTACTTCCCTATATTATACCACGGATGATGGAGCCGAATTTGCCTATCTGATGAAGTATAATTTCTTGGACAAGACCCATGAGAAAGTCATGGAGCGAAATTGGGATATTGCAGGCAGTTATTTTACCGAAAATGGCACCTATCAGGTGACCTACATCAATCAAGATGCAAAGAATATCATTGAAGTCATGGAAGTGGCAACTGGCAAGAATATTGAATTGCCATCCTTTGACACTTTGGACATTACCAACGTCAGTTTTTCAGACGATGAAAAATTGATGCGTTTCTATGCGGGAGGATCACAAACCCCCTCCAACCTGTATGTCTATAATTTGGAGACCAAAAAACAGCTACAGCTTACGAATGTTCTGAACAAGGAAATTCAAGGGCAGGATCTGGTCACCGCAGAGGTTATACGCTATACTTCCTTTGATGGCGTGGAAATCCCTGCCATATATTACAAGCCACATCAAGCCACAATAGATAAGAAGGTTCCGGCCCTAGTTTGGGTACATGGGGGTCCAGGGGGACAATCTAGACAAAATTTCAGTTCCTTCATCCAATACCTTGTCAATCATGGGTATGCTGTCCTTGCAGTAAACAATAGGGGCAGTAGTGGTTACGGCAAGACCTTTTACCAAATGGACGATCTCAATCATGGTGACAAAGATTTAAAGGATTGTGTTGAAGGAAAAAATTGGCTTGCCAAACAACCAGAAATCGATGCCTCAAAAATTGGAATAATAGGAGGTTCTTATGGAGGCTATATGACGATGGCCGCATTGACCTATACCCCTGAGGAGTTCGCAGTTGGGGTAAACCTTTTTGGCGTAACCAACTGGATAAGAACATTAAGAAGTATTCCTGCTTGGTGGGAGGCCCAAAAAGAAGCTCTTTACAAAGAATTGGGTGATCCCAATAGTGCAGATTCAATTCGCCTTCGACAGATATCCCCCCTCTTCCATACAGATAAAGTAACCAAGCCATTAATAGTGCTTCAAGGCTCACAAGATCCTCGTGTACTTCAGGTAGAGTCCGATGAAATTGTTGCGGGCGTTAGGAAAAATGGTGTTCCTGTGGAATACGTATTATTTGAAGATGAAGGACATGGCTTTGTGAAAAAAGAAAATCAGATTACAGCTTATGGAAAAGTCTTGGAATTCTTGGATGTATATTTGAAAAAGGAAAAGACAACGCCTATAGAAGATGGCTCCAAGATTCAGATGGAGTCCGATAATTAAAAAACAAAATTCAACCCTTAAAGCTTCCCCTTTTGAATTTCAGAACGGGAAGCTTAAATTTTAATAGAACTATGAAGAAAATCCTAATATTTTTAATCCTAATGCTAACTGTAGTAACCAAAGCCCAAGAAACGGGAGAAGATAAATTTGGTGCTTGGTACATGTATTTTGGCACCAATAAAATTTCTGAGAAATTGAGTATCTATACAGAAGCGCAATTTAGGTATTATGAAACTACACGTAATTTCAATCAATTACTCTTGCGAACAGGGCTTAATTATCATATTACCGCAGATGCAATTGCCACTTTGGGGTATGGCTATATAGAAACAGATCCCACTTTTGAAGAAATGCCATTACCGGATGGTTTGTTCCTTGAAAATAAAATTTTGGAGCATCGTATCTATGAGCAACTAATCTTAAAAAACAAGCTTTGGGAGTTTCTTTTTGAACATCGGTACCGCTTGGAACAGCGCTTTATAGACAATACGGAATTTGGAAACAATGGTAAAGAGACCCAGCACCGTGCACGCTATCGTTTACAGGCCACCTTGCCGCTGACCGACACATTTTTTCTAAATTTTTATAATGAAATATTTATTAATCTACAGGACAATGCCTTTGGACAGAACAGGTTGTACGCTGCCGTTGGCATACATATTACCGAAAACAGCAGTATGCAGTTGGGGTATCTAAAAAACCACTTTAGCTCGGGGAACTTTGATAGGATTCAGATAGGAGTATTCTTTAATCCCGACTTAAGAAAAAAGAAATAGTAGATGAATCTTCAAAAAGTTACTTTTAAGAATAATGAAGGAGTTGCCTTGATAGGAAGGATTGAACTGCCTGCCGATCAACAACCACATAATTTTGTTCTTTTCGCCCATTGCTTTTCCTGCACTAAAAATCTATTGGCAGTTAAAAATATTAGTAGGGCCCTGACGGCACAAGGTTTCGGGGTACTGCGATTCGACTTTACCGGATTGGGGGAAAGCGAAGGTGATTTTGCGGATACCAATCTTTCTGGTAATGTGGCCGATTTGTTATCGGCAGCAGCCTTTTTAGATGAGAGCTACAAGTCACCTACCCTGATCATAGGGCATTCTTTAGGGGGAGTAGCGGCATTACTGGCTTCAGAAAAAATTGAATCCATTAAGGCCATAGCCACCATTGGCGCCCCATCAGATTCTGCTCATGTAAAAGGGCTGCTGAAAAACAATCTTGCTGAAATCCATGAAACTGGAAAAGCCTGTGTCAATCTCGGGGGACGCGATTTTACCATAAAAAAACAATTTTTAGATGATCTTGAGAACCGCTCCCTCCTTGAAGTGGTACACCAGTTAAGAATTCCTATCCTTTTCTTGCACTCACCACTTGATAAAACCGTTGGTATTGACCATGCTGAAGCACTATATATAGCCACCCATCACCCAAAAAGTTTTGTCTCCCTTGATAATGCAGACCACCTTCTAATGGACAAAAATGATTCTGAATATGCAGGTGAAGTTATTGCTGCCTGGAGCAAAAAATATCTAGCAAGCCCTGATCAATCCCTTTTAAATACGAAGCATCAAGTTGTTGGAAGTTTAGATGGTTCAGATGGCTTTACCACCCAGATGAAGGTTGGCTCCCATTATCTTACCGCCGATGAGCCTATTTCCGTGGGCGGACAGGATTTTGGTCCGTCACCACATGAATTGGTCGCAGCCGGATTGACCGCATGTACTGTCATGACCATACAAATGTATGCGAAGAGAAAGGGATGGGAATTAGAAAACGTGGAAGTACACACATCTTACAGTAAATCAGCACAGGTAGGAGAGCTCAAAGAACAAGAATCAAATTCGACCATAGATACATTTAAGCGGGAAATAAAGCTCACTGGAAAATTGGATAAAAAACAAAGGGAAAGAATCCTGGAAATAGCCAACAAATGTCCCGTGCATAAAACCTTGACAAGTTCTGCCCAAATTTTATCGAGCTTGATGGATTGACGCCAAACATCCAATAATTAACCGATAAAAAAATGAGTGCCCACAATCCTGCATAAATTGGAAAAACTATGGTCAATATGGTTGAAAGGACATTAAATTATATGTAACTTTATTGGAATTTATAAACTAAAGATTATGAGAAAAATAAAATTAATATCCCTTGTAACCATCCTAGCTCTTTCCTATAGTTGTAAAGAGGTTAAAAAAGAAGCCAAAGAAGCTTCCGATGAGATGGAAGAGACTATGAAAGACGAGGTTACCGAAGAGGTAATTAAATTCACCATGGAACCTAAAAGTGATAGTAATGTAACCGGGGAGGTTATGTTTACACAAGCCGATGGCAAGGTTAAAATGGTGGCTAACCTTACTGGGCTAACCGAAGGTGTGCATGCCATCCATATCCATGAAAAAGCTGATTGTTCCTCGGCAGATGGTAAATCTACAGGAGGACACTGGAACCCAACTTTTCAAGATCACGGAAAATGGGGAGTAGCTGAAGGCTACCACAGAGGAGATATTGGTAATCTCACTGCAGATGCAACAGGTAATGCTACCGTGGAATTTGAAACGGATGAATGGTGTATCGGTTGCGATGATATGACGAAGAATATTGTGGGCAAGGCAGTTATCGTACACCAAGGGGTAGACGATTTTGTGTCACAACCCTCAGGTGATGCCGGTGCAAGGGTAAGTTGTACGGGTATTATCAAATAGTAAAAAATTAGAAGCAATAACAAAAAAAGTAGCTACTTATGCAAGTAGCTACTTTTTTTATATATCAACTCTAAACATATTACATGGAATTAGAGGTATTGGAACAGCAGATTTATAAGGCCAATACATCTTTATAAAAATCAAAGGAACTGCTCACTACTATGCGTGATAAAAGTATAGACGTGATTGCATTGGTAGGTCAAACCGTATCGCCAACTTCCCATGCCAAGGCCAATTGGAACAAAGGAGAACAAAAGGTGTTTATAGATGCCCAAGGACTTCCTGAACCTTCGGACGGTATGGTCTACCAAGTTTGGTCTTTAAAATTAAGTCCGCTCACCCATACGAGTATGAGTCTGTTGGAAGACTTTAATAACGACTACATTAGGGTTTTTGCTTTTGCAAACACCAAACGAGTCCGAAGCATTTGGTATCACCTTAAAGCCTACTGGAGGTAGTGAATGCCCTAATATGGAACAACTTTATACCCAGGTAGCGGTTTAAACATAAATAAAATTAAAAAATCTTTTGAAGATAATAAGGAGTAAATTCCCTAACGTCTTCAAAAGATTTTTTTTAGCTCAGTATTAGTGGGGGAGCTTTAATTAAAAACATCTTAATTACAGGCTTACTTCTGAGATAAACTGGAACACCATCATTAACCAACAGTATCCCATGTTCCTTTTTATAAACCCTATCAAGTTGTTTATTTGCCCGATTTCAATATTCGTTGCAAGGATCTATAGGCAAAGAATATTAAACCTCCAAAAAACACCATTAAAGCCAGCCAAAGAAAAAATAGGATGTAAGCCATAATAATATAGATTTAGGTTCGCAAAAAAGAGATGATTATAAAACTTATACTGAATATTAGTTTCTGTACTATTTCAAAAAGAACGTAAGTCAATTCACTTGAACGATAAAAATATACTTTTCAACCAATATTTCCTACAAAAATTGTTAATATCTTCTTAATATTCTTACAGAAAATATGTACTAGGCATCGTTTTAAATAAAAAATGCTCTCAATTCTATTGGAAGCCTAGAGCAAAATCAAAATTAAAGTAGGCCTATGTATTATTTAAATTCTTGAATTCCAGTTTACTATATATTTTGACTCACGATTAAACACCGCTTGAAGACCTTGTTGGGCAAAATATATTCGAATTGTAATATTTATGATAGAATAGCTCCAGAGTATAATAAAATAGTAGTTCATAGTGTATTGTTTTAGGGTCCTCTTGAATAAATTAGGCTATTGCCCGTTATTCCATTTTCAAATACTTACGGATAACGCTCAAAAGAGGTTTTCCCCTTTTATTCAATAAATTGACAGTTTGTCAAAAAAATAACCGCGACATAAATGCCGCGGTGTCTACCTAAAAACCACTAAGCAGCCACATTGATCATCCCCTTACCATTAAAAAGTATAGCTCGGTCTTCCTTTAACAAAAAATGGGGTGCCTGGTATAAAATGTATCTCTTCTATTGGGTTGTTTTCATTCTATGTCAAATACGGTATTGTCAGAACCAACAGTAGTTTCAAATCCACAAAATACTGTAATATCAGAGTGGCACCTTTTGTAAAAGGTGTATCAATGTGGTCGGCAGACACCAAAATAATACTTGTACCTCTAATACTGCCATGCCTATCTAAATTATTTTTCTTTATTACTTTTTGTTTTTAGATTTTGATTCTGCATTACCTACACAACTTAGTTTGGGAGGGTTTGGTTTTAAAATGTTAATTATATGGTAAGAAGATTTTAACCCCTATACAAATAATAGGACCCTAGATTATAAAGTCACATATTTTCCGTTAATTTGATCCTTTAAATAAATAGGTAATGAACCCCTCTTCCTCCGGTTGGATAGATAAGTTTGGATCACTCGTAAAGGATAAGCCACATCTTTATACAGATTTTGATGCGCTATACAGTGATTTAAAGACTTGTGGTTTTATTTATGGAATAAATATATCCGCACCCAAATTCATTGCTGCGGAACACAATTTCACCGAAGATGAAAATGCCAAAATAAATCTGCTTACGGCACTATACTTCACCTATGCATTTGAAAATGAAAAGGTGGATTTTAAAGAATTTCTTGACTCCATTTTTAAGTTCTACCAACTTTTAGAGGTAAGTCAGATATCCTTCCTAAATAAGATTTTAACAGGAAAGAAAACTTCCTCCCAATTGGAGAAATTGATTGATTCCCGTGTTTACCTGGAGGACAATGTCATCAGTAAGACCTTCAATAGTATCATTACCAATTCCTTGCTTTTTATTGATACCTTAACATTTAAAAGGTACCTACAAGGGGATAAAAATGTTAAAAAGCATGCACAAGATTTAGAACATATAACCATAAATCTGACCTATCATACCCTTAATTCCAAAGAAAAAAATAAGAATGATGAGCGTTTGGCACAATTAT
>JBLGAT010000016.1:0-42591 GCA_047612485.1 Psychroserpens sp. | reverse complement strand
CACATTTCTGGATTAGTAGACGAAATTCGTGAAGGCGATGAAGTTGAATTTGATCTTCAGGACGGTAGAAAAGGATTGAACGCAGTAAATGTAAAAGTTATTTAATATATACTTTTTATTTCATTAAAATAAAGCCTGTCAGTAATGATAGGCTTTTTTTATGGCCAAACTTTGCCTTTTTAAATTCCAATGGAAAGTTTGGTGTATGTACCTTGGAACTAGTGTGATTATGGCTTTCTGGTCCGTTTTCTCAGCTTAAATAGTCGGTCTTCATAATAGGCCTTTAATTCTTCCAAAAAGATCATGGGGTTCTTATATTCCTGTAGGACTTTATATGTATGCCTGTTTTTGGCTTCTTTAAGTCTCTTGGTTATTTTATCAATTTCCATTTGTAAATAGTTATCCTTCGGAAGGATGTTATCCTTTTGTGGGAAAACATGGTTGGGCAGTAGTTCATTGCCCTGAAAGATATGGGCGTGGTAAGCTCTGAGCGTTTCCAGATCCCCTGAAGAATAAATGTCTATGAGTTTGGTGGTTACGGCCGTTGCCAAGTCCAATTTATCCGCCTGCATGGAAAATTTGTCGGGATGCACATGCAGCATGGCCTCCCTATAAAGTCGTTTTTTTTCTTGTAGTTCCTTTGGGTCTGTTGATGAGGTCTTTTGTAGGGCAATAGATTGGAGCCCTTCAACTGCCCTGTAATTTTTACCGCGTTTTTTCTGGTGTTCCCTTTTTTCCTTTTTTGCTGCTTTTTGTTGTTTGTAGAGCACAGTCAGTTCCTGCTCCTCAATGAGTACATTTTCTAGATGAGACCTGAGTATATTTTCAAAATTGATGGTTTTCTGTTGAATGGTTTCAAGTTCTAGTACAAGAGCATCGAGCTGGGAGTGTAGCGCCTCCTGCTCTGTGGTGCCATTTAATTTGGATGGGTAATCTTGGCTCATATTGACTTACTAGTAAATGTAAAGTTCGGGAACATTTTTCAATGTGGGAACAAATAGCGGCCCTTCAAATTTTTATGCCCATTTAGGGGGCGTGATCTGTAATTTATATTGTCTATTTCATTGATGATAAATTATTTCAACAGCCTGTTTTTGGGTGATTGGGTTTCCTTTTAAATCCTTATTTTTGGATCAAACTGATACTGATATGAAATACATACCAACAGCCATTCTGTTATTGTTACTTTTTTGTACCGCATGTAAAAATAAAGAAGAGAAGGTAGTAGTGGTTGAGGTCATACCTATCGATAGCCTATTTCATGAATATTATCAGTTTAAATTACGGATCAATCCTTTGGAAGCTACAAAATCTGGTGTCCCCGGATATAATGATGTTTTGGTCGACTACATTTCAAAACCCTATCAGGAAGATCTGGAAGAAAATTATGACTATTTTTTAAATATGGCCAAAGCATATGATGATGCCATATTGACCCCATCGCAAGTATTAAGTCTCAAAATTTTGGTTTGGGATGCTAAAATAAAGAGGGAAGGTCTTACCAATAAACTGGTAACGATACCCTCTCCCATGTTCGATCTGCCCACCTTTGAGTTGATGCCCATCAACCAGATTTTTTCCTTTCAACTGGAAGTTGGGTTATTGGGTAGTGGAGCAGGGGCGCAGCCTTTTAAAACGGTTGACGATTATGATGATTGGCTGCAAAGGGTAGACGATTATTTGGAATGGTTGGATACTGCAATACAGAATATGCAACGGGGAGTGGATAAGGATGTGGTGCTGCCAAGGGTGATCATACAAAAGGTATTGGAGCAATTGGAGGGATTTGCAACGGCAGAAGCAGAGGATCACCTATTTTATGGCCCTATTAGAAATTTGCCCGAAACATTTTCAGAAGAGGATAAGATCAGATTGAGGGAAGCCTATCGAAAAATGATTTTGGATGATCTTAGCCCTGCCCATGAAAAGCTAAAACTCTTTTTGTTGGAAGAATACCTGCCAGCAGGAACCGAGACCGTGGGACTATCGCAAATCTATCATGGGAAACAAGCTTATAAATACTTGATCAAATACCATACGACAACGGATATGTCAGCAGAGGAGATCCATGAACTGGGCTTGGAAGAAGTAGCAAGGATCAGGGGAGAAATGGAATTGATCAAAGATTCCGTAGGCTTTGAGGGCGATTTAAACAGTTTCTTTGAATTCGTGCGCAATAGCAAAGATCAGATGCCCTTTAAAGAACCTGTAGAGGTCATTGAAAACTTTAAAGCAATACAAAAGAGGATGCAACCTTACCTGTCCAAGCTTTTCGATCTGAAACCTAAGGGCCAATTTGAAGTTCGTAGAACCGAGGCGTTTAGGGAGGCATCTGCAAGTGCGGAGTATTTTGCAGGGAGCAAGGATGGGTCAAGACCAGGTACCTTTTATGTGCCAATCCCAGATGTGACCACATACAATAAATTAACGGACGAAGCCTTGTTCTTGCATGAGGCTATCCCCGGACATCACTATCAATTGTCCCTGCAACAAGAAAATAAGAACCTGCCTTCCTTTTTACATGGGGAAGGAATGGGGGTTTTTGTAGAGGGTTGGGCGCTCTATTGTGAATCCTTGGGCAAGGAGTTGGGGCTGTATACAGATCCGTACCAGTATTTTGGTATGCTGAGCATGGAGATACACCGCGCTATTAGATTGGTGGTGGACACAGGGATACATGCCAAGGGATGGACAAGGGAAGAGGCCATACAATATTCGTTGGAGAACGAAGCCGAATCCGAAACCGATATTACTACTGAGATTGATCGGTATATAGTTGCACCAGGACAGGCGTTGTCCTATAAAATTGGTCAGTTAAAGATCAGGGAGCTCCGTACAAGGGCAGAAACAGCATTGGGCGATGCTTTTTCTATCAAAGAATTCCATAACCAAATCCTTAGTTCCGGAAGCTTGCCCTTGGTATTGCTGGAAGAAAAAATTGAAAAATGGATAGAAAGTGAGAAATACAACCGTTAGGGAATTACCCGAAACCAGCAGTTTCCCATTCCGCTTCAACTAATAGTCGGAATAATCCGTGGGATACAGAAAAAGAATATCGATATGGGATATATTGTTTTGATATTTGGGCATTGCGGATAAGGTCTTCCAAGTAGGGGAATCTACAAACGATTTCCAATGTGAATCCCTGCTTTCTTGATTTGCAAAGGTGGTCATGTACATAAGGTTTGGCATGTAACCCCCGGAAAGCACCTCTCCATAGAACACGGCATTAAACCCGAGTTCTTCGAAAAGAACCACTTCCCCTCCTTCATTGAACATTTTTACCTTATTGCGATATAGATCCTCGGTGGGGGATTGATAACTGCGCAGTTCATAAACTCTTTCCGTCCTAGGTCCATCCAGTGGGGAAGGCTGTAAAAATGGCATGTCCTTAAAGGCCCTTAAAAGTATGGATGAAATTCTGAGGTATGGGGCTTGATCATAAGAGGCCATTAGATAGTTTTTGCCCTGTGTTAAGTAGTCCCCGTCTTGGGCCAGTTTTTTGTCCAAACGTTCAAATTGGGCAAAGTCCTTAAAAGGTATTAAAACCAATAGTTGGTTTAAGGTGTCCTTATCATTCGATCTTGTCTTAAATACCCCGACCCGGTCTATTTTTAATTTCTTTAAAGCTGGCAAAAAGGCCTTGCGGAGATATTCATGTGTGAGTTGTTCCTGAACTTCATTTTCAAAGGTATAGGTCTTCAATTGGTATAGTTCCTGTTTTTCTTCTTGGGCATATAAGAAGATTGAAAAGAAGATGAGAAATGTGGTTATTCTGGAGGTATGTCTTGCGTTAATAGATCTCATGACTACTTGATTTGGTATGTATCCAAATATAACCTAGTTGGTAATGAAATCCTAAATTGTTGGAGATTGCTTTATAACACGTCAAAAACCCATACATAGAATAAGGGAGAGGAAGTACAAAAAGGCCAACATTGAGAAATTTTTCATTATTTGTGAAAAGGACTGTGGACAATAGATTTTGCGTTAACCATTTATTTGCTAAATTAGGGCAAGCGGAGCAAGTTGACCCAACACTGAATGGTTTTCCCAATTCAAAATAAATGGCACATAACATATAATGTTCAGAAGATCAAGACCTTTATTGGCTATTGTTTTAGTGATGAATTTTGCCATATGCCTTGGTCAGAATCTTATTAAAAATCCAAGTTTTGAAATGCATACCGAATGCCCAAAAAGGATGGGGAATTTTAATATAGATTTACCGTACTGGAGCACACCTACAAGAGGCACTACGGATTACTTTAATTCTTGTAGCAAGTCGATGGGGGTTAACAATAACTTTAAGGGAAGTCAAAAACCGTTTCACGGAATGGGCTTTGCCGGTTTTTACGTGATTGCCCCCGAAGATTACCGGGAGTACATACAGGCCGAAATTTCTGGAACCTTGGTGAAGGGAAAAAAATACCGCGTTTCATTTTATGTTAGCCTGGCTGAAAAATCGGATTATGCCATCCGCGATATTGGGGTCTTGTTTGCAGAAAAAAAGATTTCACTTAACAGCAAGAATTATCTATCAAAGACCCAGGTCTATTCCATTGAGGACAACTCCTTCAATTTTCAAGAAATTAGGGGGTCAAAATTCTTGACCAGTGATAAAAAATGGGTACAGCTAAGTACGGAATTTATTGCGGAGGGCAAGGAGAATTATATGATTCTGGGTAATTTTGATAACAATGCGTCAACTAGGAGGATTGACACAAAAAAGGACCTTAAGATTGGGGCATATTATTATATAGATATGATTTCTCTTAGTGGGATTGATTCAGGAGCCTTGGTGAAAGAGGTAGATTATGAGTTGAATAAGACCCATATTTTTAAGGATGTCCTGTTCGAATTTGATAGGTCCCATCTCCTTGAAACAGAAAAAAAAGGGATCAATGCACTTTATGCCTATTTACTGGCGAACAATTCTTTTAAAGTGATGATAAAGGGACATACCGATAAAATTGGTTCATCTGCCTATAACAAAAAACTGTCAACCAAAAGAGCAGAGGCAGTTGCCATGTACCTGATGGAATTGGGTCTTCAAAAAGAACGTATCATATGGAGCGGCTTTGGGGCTACAAGGCCCATTGGGGATAATGGGACTGTAGAAGGTAGACAACGCAATAGACGGGTGGAATTTGTGATATCTAGAGATTTGGAATAATCTTTATAAATATCTGTGCCTCTTTCTGTTAGCTATTTTTTTGGAGTCTCAAAAACATTGGGAATAATTCATTATTTTATTTATATAATGCGCTGTTAAACAATATTTTATATATTTATTGGTATGATAATAATTTATGATAAACAATACTGATGATTTCTAAAAAATTGTCGACTTTTATTACTGGCATAAATAAATTAAAAGCCTAAACCAAACCCTATGAAAAAGTATTCTATTTGTTTGATGATCGCATTTACAGTGTTGTCATTGGTCCCCTCAAATGTGATGGCTGCTAATGAACCAGCTACAGAATTAATGTCTACTTCTACTGCTGATAATGCGGCAATAGCTAAACGATTATTGGCCAGATTGGATGAGATCAAATCCATGGATAAGTCAAACTTAACACGTTTGGAAAAAAAGGAATTGCGAATAGAAGTTCGTGAAACAAAAGCAGAACTAAAATCTATGAACGGTGGGGTTTATCTTTCCGTTGGTGCTATAATCATTATTATCCTGCTTTTAATCCTTTTACTTTAATCTTTCGTTTGAAATAATTTTTTACACCATGATTTGTAATTGATCAACTTTAAAATGCAAAAAAAAACTATCGGGATGGTCTTGATCGTCCTTGGAATTTTAATGATGGCTTACACAGGATTTAATTTTGTAACCAAAGAAAAAGTAGTAGATCTTGGTCCTATTGAAATTAGCCAAAAAACGAACCATCCAGTACAGTGGTCGCCTATTCTTGGAGTAGCTTTAGTCATTGGGGGAGCATTTTTGACTCTGAGTAAAAAATAGGCCTAAATTGGTAATTTGAACTATTTGTAATTCAGATTTAAGTGTCCATCGCAATGATATTGCGATGGACACTTTTTTTTTGATAAAAGATTTTGAATTGACAGTCTACAAGTTGTAAATCGCTATTTTTGGGAGAATCAATTTTAATTCCATGAATAAATTTCTACTTCTTATCGCGATCTGTTTGGCTAGTTGTGGTCCTAACAAAGAAAGTGTCGATCTAATTGTTGTTAACGCGAATGTTTACACTGTAAACGATGCTTTTGCCATTGCCAATGCCTTTGCGGTCAAGGACGGAAAATTTGTAGCCGTAGGATCCACAGACGAAATCAATAAGAAATATACTTCATTAGAAACGATCAATGCGGGAGGTAAGACCATTACTCCTGGATTGATAGATGCACATTGTCATTTCTATGGTTTGGGACTCAACCAACAGATCGTGGATTTGGTGGGAACTAAAAGTTATCAAGAAGTATTGGAAAGGGTACAGGAATTTCAAACTAGAAACCCCAAGGATTTTATTCGAGGTAGGGGATGGGACCAGAATGACTGGGCGGTAAAGGAGTTTCCCACAAAAAAGGAATTGGATGCCCTTTTTCCCGATACACCTGTTGCTCTGGAACGCGTGGATGGCCATGCTTATTTGGTAAATCAAAAGGCTTTGGATCTGGCAGGGATTACCTCCAAAACCAATGTTAGTGGTGGAGAGATCGTAAAAGAGAATGGACAAATCACAGGGGTGTTGGTAGATAACCCCATGGGGATGATAGATGCGGTAATTCCCGCTCCTAATAGGGCAACCCAGATACAGGCACTTAAAGATGCCGAACGTATCAGTTTGAGCTATGGTCTTACCACCGTCAATGATGCCGGTTTGGATCGAAGTACGATTGAATTGATAGATAGTCTTCAACAAGCAGGTGATCTGTCCATCAGGGTATATGCCATGGTGAGCAATACCCCGGATAATCTTGAATATTATTTAAATAAGGGAATTGTCAAGACCGATAAGCTCAATGTGAGATCAATAAAAGTGTACGGCGATGGGGCTTTGGGTTCCAGGGGGGCAGCTTTGAAAGAAGCCTATACCGATAAGCCTGGACATTTTGGTGCCATGGTTACCCCCGTGGCCCATATTCAGAGCCTTGTGGAAAGGATCGCTGCCACGGACTATCAAATGAACACCCATGCTATTGGCGACTCGGCAAATAGCGTAGTTTTAAAAGCGTATTCTGAAGTATTGAAAGGGAAAGGGGATAGGAGATGGAAGATAGAGCACGCTCAAGTGATCGCTCCAAAAGATTTTGATTATTTCGAAACAGGGGTCATCCCTTCCATTCAGCCAACCCACGCTACAAGCGATATGTATTGGGCTGCGGATAGGTTGGGAGCCGAACGGGTAAAAGGGGCCTATGCCTTTAAAGAATTATTGAACCGGGCCGGTAAGGTGGCATTGGGAACAGATTTTCCTGTTGAGCAGGTGAGCCCTTTCTTGACCTTTTACGCCGCTGTGGCAAGAAGGGACACCAATAACTATCCAGAAGGAGGCTTTCAGATGAAAAATTCCCTGTCCAGAGAGGAAACTTTAAAGGGTATGACCATTTGGGCGGCCTACTCCAATTTTGAGGAGAATGAAAAAGGAAGTATCGAAGTTGGTAAAATGGCCGATTTTATCATTTTGGATGCCGATATCATGACATTGCGAGAGAATAGTATTCCTAACATGAGTGCTGAGCAAGTTTATATAGACGGTAAGAAAGTCAATTAAAAAACGTGGATCATTAACTACATGTGGTTTCGTATTTAGCGGTGTTCTTTTTTAAGTCTTCCGAAAGGCTTTTGAGCCATATCAATTGATTGGAAATCAAATGGGCTTCCTGTAGCAATACTTTCATATCCTTGCCAATAACTGTTGCTCCGGCCTTTATTTGCTCATTGCGTTCTTTAACCAAAGCGTTATATGAATTTTGGAGCTCTTTTTTGGCGGTCTCCATATCAATATGATCCAATAGTTCTGGTTTTTTTGCTTTGTCCAATAAGGCTTCCGTTTCTTCCAAATTATTTAGGATATTTGTAATAAAGGCATCAAAATGGGCACTTGGTTCAGTGGTCTTATGGTTTTGTATAAAACTTCCCAAGGAGGCCAGTGCGGATAAAAAAGTATTGTTCAAAGTAACCATATCATAAGTAATGCCCATTTCTTTTTGTTTCGATTTGGGGTCCTGTGTCATGCGTTGGAAAGCGGCATTTAGATTGCTAACTGCCAAAAAAGCTTCCTTACGGGGTATTTTATAGTCCAGCTCTGTTATTTTTTTGGTATGATAGAGCCTTTGAATAGCCAATAAATAAGCCCTGTTCTTTTTTACCATTACCAGTATAAAACTATTGATGTTCATGAACTCCCACGTTGGCCAAAGGGTGTAGTTGGTAATGACGGCCAAGACCGCACCTATTGCCGTATCCAAGATTCTATATTGTACCACCTGGAAACTATTTGGATTGATCAGAGCATACACAAAGATGATAAAGAGGGTTATAAATGCAGCAGCAGAACGGTAACTCTGTACAATGAGAGAAAAGGCCAGGGTCAAGGAGATGACAGCCAAAATTTTATAGACCATGGTGTTATTGGTCAGTAGTATGATAAGAATGGCTATTGCAGCTCCAATAAGGGTGCCAATGATACGTTCTTTGGCGCGGGACTTTGTAAGTCCATAGCTTGGACGCATAAGGACTATCAATGTAAGTACAATCCAATACGGATTCCGAATTCCCAGTAAGGTGCCCAATACAAAACCAACCCCAACAGCAATGGTTAGTCTAAGGGCATGCCTGCAAATGGGCGAATTTATACTCAGATGCTGTAAGAGGATATTCAAACTGTATTCTTGGGTTGTGATAAATTGCTTGGCGTCCTTTTTTTTGAGTACTATTTCATTGGCATCTTCCACATTGGCGATTACCCTTCTTATAGATCTTACTTTTTCAATTTGTTGTTCTTGGTAATCTAATAAATTTCTCAGGATAATAGCTCCCTCTCGACCTTCTGGCAATGGTACTTCCAATAGATAATCCTTAATCGCAGTTTCAGCTTTTTCTACAGCCTCCAATAGTTCGTCTTTGCTCTGTACCTTTTTTTTGCGCACTAAAATCTCCGACAGTACCTGTAAATGATTGCCCATGGTTACATTTAAATTCCTAAATGGGAGCAAATGGTGTTGATCTCCGAAAAGATCATCTATTTGGTTGTAGTTAAGGGTGTTTGCAAGTGCAAGTTCTAGGATATCGACCAAGGTGATTAAGATAAGCACTCTTTTTTCATCAAAACCAGAACGTCCTACTTTTTGCCTTTCACTGAGTAGGAGCTCCCTTAGTACCTCGTGTTTTTCGGTCAATTGGGTCTGTAGGTTGAGTATTTTGGTCAATAATTTTTCCCGCTTGGTTCTTTTGGTCAATAATTTTCCCCTTGCTTTAAGGTAGCTACCGGTCAGATAAAGAGTCTCGGATAATAATTGATCTTCATCCTTTTTAGGGGAAAGCCACTGGAATGCCCAGGACGTGACCAGAAACCATATTCCACCAACACCTATAAGGCCTACATGTAGCCAAATACTAAATTCAGAAATGTCCCGCGCAAGAGCCAAGGTCATCGCCAATAGCCCTGAGAATGCAATTAGAGAGCCTCTAAACCCATAAGCGGCAATCAAGGAAACAAAAAAGGAAACGAGCAGTAAGGCCGCGATCAGGATTATAAAATGAATTTTGGCGTAATTAATGGCTAAAGTAACCAGCATCGTTAGGCCAATGCTCAAAAGCGTACTAATGGTCTTTCTTTTAAAAGTCCCTGGGGTATTGCTGGGTGCATTTAGAAAAACTCCCATGGCAATCGATATCCCGTAAGCTATATGTCCCGCAATATTAAAGCTGATCAAGGGGATCAGCACGGAAACGGTCAAAAGTACCCCTCTATAAAAGTTGGAGCTTTTGAGAAATAGCCAAGTCCATTTTAGGTAGTCTTTTAACATTGTACAAAGTTAGGTACTAATTGTATGGAGATACTAAATTAATAGGTAATATCGCTTTTGATCGGACCAGGAGGTATACCAATAAAAAAAAACCGAAGCAAATGCCTCGGTTTTTATAGTTCTTTTCTTATAAAGATTACATAGGAACACTAAAAGGAACTGTTACCCTAGTTGTTCCCCAACCCATCACCAAATTACCGTTATTGGCTTCGTCAAAAGTGATAGAAAAAGCTTCCAAAGACTCTGAGCCTTCACTTACCTTGCCCATTACTCTGGCCACATCTGCACTTTCATCATAGGAATAAGCGCCCCATTGGTTCAATTTGCTATTGATGATCAAGGTCCACGTATCCTCTCCAGGAATGGTGAATAAGGAATACGTACCTGCAGGAATCATTTTATCCCCAATTTTAACTGTGGAGTACAACGTAAGTTCAGCTGATTCATTGGCACCTGTTCTCCAAACCTTGCCTGCAGGAGCCAATTCTGCCAAAGAACGTCCATTTAGTTGTGGTCTGCTATAAACAATTTTGGCATATTTATCTGCGATTTTGTAGCTAGATGGGTAAGATGCAATATCAGCAGGACTCTTGTCCATGCCGCTGAACTCTTGTGCCGTCACAGCTGTGAAGGTGAAAGTTAATGCGATAGCGGCTAGTGTGATTAATTTTTTCATTGTATTGATTTTTTAGGTTCTTAATTAAATGGAGTATCCATTAAATATGGTTATAAATGTCGGAAAAGTTTCATCAACTTACAAAATGTACTCATTAAAAGCCAGTTTGGCTTTGGTTGATTATAGTTTAGTTCATTATGAAATAATTATATTACAAATTGTAACCAATATTGTCTTTTATGTTTCTAAATTGAAACATTAAGTTCATCTTTGCTTTGTAATTGATATAAAATCATTGTTATGTGTGGAATAGTTTGTGCGTTTGATGTTAAGGAGAGCACAGAAGTGTTAAGACCTCAATTATTGGAAATGTCCAAAAAAGTGCGGCATAGGGGTCCAGATTGGAGTGGAATATATTCGGATGACAAGGCTATCTTGGCCCATGAACGTCTGGCTATTGTAGATCCGGCTTCTGGAAAACAGCCCTTAGTCAGTGAAGACAAAAAATTAATACTTGCCGCCAATGGTGAAATATATAACCATAGGGAGCTGCGCAAGCAATTTGAAGGCACTTATAATTTTCAGACCGAATCTGATTGTGAAGTTATTTTGGCGCTTTACAAAGAAAAGGGAGTCGATTTCTTGGATGAGATGAACGGCATATTCGGTTTCGCCATTTACGATGCCGAGAAGGATGAATATTTCGTGGCCAGAGATCATATGGGAATTATTCCCTTGTATATGGGCTGGGACCAAAACGGAACGTTCTATGTTGCCTCTGAGTTAAAGGCTTTGGAAGGTACCTGTACAAAAATTGAACTTTTTCCTCCTGGGCATTACCTGCACAGTAAGGATGGGGAATTGAAACGTTGGTATTCCAGGGATTGGATGGATTACGATGCGGTTAAAGAGAACAAGACCAGCATTGATGAAATCAAGGTTGCCCTTGAGGCGGCTGTACACAGACAACTCATGTCCGATGTGCCTTATGGGGTGCTGCTTTCCGGCGGGTTGGATTCTTCCGTTACTTCTGCCATAGCAAAGAGATATTCCCAAAAGAGAATTGAGTCCGATGACACTACCGAAGCCTGGTGGCCTCAATTGCATTCGTTCTCCGTAGGTTTGGAGGGATCACCAGATTTGGCTGCGGCACAGAAGGTGGCAAAACACATAGGAACCATTCATCACGAGATAAAATTTACCATTCAGGAAGGCTTGGATGCCATCAAGGATGTAGTCTATAACTTGGAGACCTACGATATCACCACCATTAGGGCGTCTACGCCCATGTATCTAATGGCTAGGGTCATTAAATCCATGGGAATTAAAATGGTACTATCAGGAGAAGGGGCAGATGAGTTGTTCGGGGGGTATTTATATTTCCATAAGGCTCCAAGTCCTAAAGATTTCCATGAGGAAACAGTCCGTAAATTGGATAAGTTGCACATGTACGATTGCTTAAGGGCCAACAAATCATTGGCCGCTTGGGGAATTGAGGGCAGGGTCCCATTTTTGGATAAGGAGTTTATGGATGTGGCTATGCGTATCAACCCAAAGGATAAGATGATCAATGGCGAACGCATGGAAAAATGGGTGGTCCGTAAAGCCTTTGAGGACATGCTTCCTGAGAGCATTGCCTGGAGACAAAAGGAACAGTTCTCGGATGGGGTTGGGTATAGTTGGATAGATACCTTGAAAGAGATGGTGAACAAAGAGATAACGGATGAGCAATTTGCAAATGCCAAGTACAGGTTTCCATTACAAACCCCTACCAGTAAGGAGGAATTCTATTACAGAACAATTTTTGAATCCCATTTCCCTTCCGATGCGGCGGCATTATGTGTGCCATCGGTACCTTCCGTAGCTTGCAGTACGCCTGTAGCTTTGGAATGGGATGAGGCCTTTAAGAACATGAACGATCCATCGGGAAGGGCGGTTTCAAAAGTGCATGCCGATGCTTACCAGAAATAGATTTTTAGCAGTTTGAATTAGTAAGCTGTATTTAGTCAGTTTTTAATTATAATTAGTCCTTGAGAAGCGCCTTTTACAGGTGCTTCTTTTGTTTGTGTCATTTATGATCAGGAGAAACTAGGTGAAATTCTTCATTTGGACCTGTTTTAAGCTATTTTAAGCGTAATTCTCAACTTTTTGAAGGCTACCTACATTTTCCACAATTTTTGTTGATAACTTAAAAGGGTGTTAGGGGGTATAAAAACCGTAATCTGTGGGGTATTGCTTATATTTGTAGGATTGCTAAAATTATAATGAAACAACCATTAATTTATGAGCGAAGAAGCAAATAAAGAAGAGAAAAAAAAGGATAATTATTCAGCAGATAGTATTCAGGCCCTAGAGGGAATGGAGCATGTACGTATGCGTCCTTCCATGTATATTGGGGATGTAGGTGTTCGTGGACTTCACCATTTGGTATATGAGGTAGTGGATAACTCTATTGATGAGGCCATGGGTGGACACTGTGATACCATATCTGTTGTCATAAACGAAGATAATTCTGTAACCACAAAAGATAACGGTAGGGGTATACCCGTAGACCTTCACAAAAAAGAAGGCGTATCTGCCCTTGAGGTCGTAATGACCAAAATTGGAGCCGGCGGTAAATTTGATAAAGATTCCTATAAGGTCTCAGGGGGGCTCCACGGGGTTGGGGTTTCCGTTGTAAATGCCCTTTCCAACCATTTAAGGGCTACGGTCTACAGGGATGGTGTTGTTTGGGAACAAGAATATGAAAGAGGGAAGGCGCTATATCCGGTAAAGAGTATTGGTGAAACTGAAGAAAGAGGTACGGTTATAACCTTCTTTCCAGATGATTCTATTTTTACCCAAACCATAGAATTTAGCTATGAAACTTTGGCAAATAGAATGCGGGAGCTTTCATTTTTAAACAAAGGGGTAGCTATAACTTTGACGGATAAACGTCAGAAGGATGATAAAGGCGAGTTCGTGGGCGAACGGTTTTATTCCGAAGAAGGATTAAAGGAGTTTATTAAGTTTTTGGATGGTAACCGGGAACAACTGATTAGGAATATCATTTCCATAGAAGGAGAGAAAAATGATATACCAGTGGAAGTAGCCATGGTATATAATACTTCGTATACGGAGAACTTACACTCTTATGTAAACAACATCAATACCCATGAAGGAGGTACCCATCTTGCTGGTTTTAGAAGGGGATTGACCTCCACTTTAAAGAAGTATGCCGATGCCTCGGGAATGTTGGAGAAGTTGAAGTTTGAAGTTCAAGGGGACGACTTTAGGGAGGGTCTAACGGCCATTATTTCCGTAAAGGTAGCGGAACCTCAGTTTGAAGGTCAGACAAAAACTAAATTGGGGAACAGGGAAGTTTCTGCAGCGGTAAGCCAGGCAGTATCCGAAATGTTGACCAATTATCTGGAAGAAAACCCGGAAGACGCTAAAACCATTGTACAGAAAGTCATTTTGGCCGCACAGGCAAGACATGCAGCCACAAAGGCGCGTGAGATGGTACAGAGAAAGACCGTGATGAGTATAGGTGGTTTGCCAGGAAAACTTTCGGATTGCTCTGAACAAGATCCTACTTTGTGCGAAGTATTCTTGGTCGAGGGAGATTCTGCAGGTGGTACCGCTAAACAAGGGAGGGACCGTAATTTTCAAGCAATCCTTCCACTTCGTGGTAAGATTCTGAATGTGGAAAAAGCCATGCAGCATAGGGTTTTTGAGAACGAGGAGATCAAGAACATCTATACCGCTCTAGGAGTAACCATAGGAACCGAGGAGGATAGCAAGGCCTTGAACTTGGATAAATTGAGATATCACAAAGTAGTCATCATGTGTGATGCGGATGTCGATGGTAGCCATATTGAAACGTTGATATTGACATTCTTTTTCCGTTATATGAGGGAGTTGATCGAAGGAGGACACGTTTATATTGCAACGCCACCCTTGTATTTGGTGAAAAAAGGAACAAAGAAACGCTATGCATGGTCCGATAAGGAGCGTGATGAGATAGCTGATGGTTTTAATGGTAGTGTTGGGATCCAACGTTATAAGGGTCTTGGAGAGATGAATGCCGAGCAATTGTGGGATACTACGATGAATCCGGAATTCAGGACTCTTAGACAGATTACCATAGACAATGCTACGGAAACCGATAGGGTCTTTTCCATGTTGATGGGCGATGAGGTGCCTCCAAGAAGGGAATTCATTGAAAAAAATGCTGTCTATGCCAACATTGACGTATAACAAATAAATAGGCATACAATAAAAACTCGCACCCTCGGTGCGAGTTTTTTTGGTTTAAGCAACTTTTTATCCTATAAGGGTAGGGATGGGGCAATTATTTTCATCTTTTTGGGTTATAGGTAAAGGAAAAAAACTTGAAAAAGATGAAAAAAATACTTTCGTTATTATGTTTGACCACTGTTATGGTGAGTTCTGCACAGTCCAATCCAAACGATATTTTTGCAGCCGGTGTAAATGATGCTGAGCAATTTTTAAACGATTATTTAGATCCAGTTTCCGAAGGGGCGCTATACAGTATTTCCAACGGATGGTACAATACCGCTGATGCAAAGCCATTGTTGGGATTTGAGATATCCATCATTGGCAACATGACATCTTTTAAGAATAAGGAAGACAAAAAGTCGTTTGTGCTGAATACGGCCGATTATGAAAATTTACAATTTGTAGATGGCAGTTCCTCCAAAACAGTTTCAACAGCCTTGGGTGATATAGAAGGTTTAAGAGTCTTTGTTGAAGGAGAGGTTGTCCCAGGAGTTACTACTAGAGAAGAATTTGATCTTCCTTCCGGGTTGGCGGCTGAAGGTATTAACTTTGTGCCATCGGCCTATTTGCAGGTGAGTGTAGGACTTATTAAAGGAACCGAAGTTAAGGTTAGGTTCTTACCGAAAATAGATACTGAAGATGTGGCTGTTGGATTATATGGTGTTGGTATTCAGCACGAACTGACAAAACATTTGCCTGCGGACAAGATCTTACCGATCGCAATTTCTGCAGTCATAGGATATACCCATTTGGATGGGACCTATGATTTCACCAATACCAATGTAGTGGCCGGAGAAGACCAAAAAGTGGATACAAAAATGGATACATGGGCATTTCAGGCCGTGGTGTCCACTAAACTGCCCATCATCAATTTTTATGGAGGATTGGGGTATATGACGGGAAAATCCAATACGGATATATTGGGAACTTACAGGGTGCAGTCAGGGCCTTTCCAATCACAAACCTATACAGATCCTTTTTCCTTTAAATCAGAAGTAAGTGGGGTAACAGCTAACATTGGAGCCAAATTAAAACTGGGTTTCTTTAGGTTGAACGTGGATTATACCCTTGCTGAATTCAACAACCTGGCGGTTGGAATCAACTTCGGGTTTAGATAGATACTATATTTTATTCATAAAAAAGGGCGCGAAGATATCTTCGCGCCCTTTTTGTTTTAAATGGTTCCCAATCAGTTATTAATTTTTTTTAGGCACATAAGGCAACGGGATAATATTTATTATGTACAGGGCGCATTGGTTGCAAAACGCATAAGATCTCATCACAGGGCTTATAAAAAAACGTTCTAGGATAGTGCTGTTGTTTCCAATAGCATTGTTTCATCTTTGAATAGAGACAATAAGTTCCTTGCTAGAACTATTTTGGTGGATGGGCCCTGATTATATGGCTTCTAGTATTGTAAATGGCCAGGGCGAAGCCAATTCTATTGTAACTGGTTCAGTATGCGACAAAAAAAAGTGCTCTAGAACATTAGCTAGAGCACTTTTAATAGATAGAAAAAATTTTTATTCTCGCACCGCAAGGACTTCTTCTCCTTCGATTGCCAATAAAATAATGCCTTCTTCTGATTCTTCAATGGTCACAACGTCATCTTCAAAGTCTGTTCCTGGATAGGAGATAATGTAAACTTCATCGGTTTTTTTCCATTTGAAATCTGTTTGGATCTTGATCACATGACTTTGATAACTGTGATACCTGCCTAAATACGCATCGTTAAAGATCCATTCTTGTCGACCTGTAGGTCCTTTTGTACTTGTTTTCGCGGTTATGGCTTCATCGGACCAGATCCCAATTACGGGGTCATTGTTCTCTGCTATTTTAGAGCAGGCAAAAATGGTCAACAAAACTGCCATAGTCATGAAAATTGCAAACTTTTTCATAATTAGGTTTTGTAGGATTCGGGTCTTTGATTAACGCTCTTTTTTATAAGGCTATTGTAAAAATTCGATGAACGACTTCTTATTCTCTTGATACTCGTTGAACCGCTGAATTTTTTAACATTTATAAAGAATTCTGGGAAGTAGGGTGTTTTGACGCAATTATTCTAAAATATATGGGGTTATCCCAGAGCTATTATTTTTTAAATCAGTATTTTTGAGCCTCTAAGAATCACACTAAAAAATCGATATAATGAAAGTAACCATAGTTGGGGCAGGTGCTGTAGGCGCAAGTTGCGCAGAGTACATAGCCATTAAAAATTTCGCATCCGAAGTAGTAGTATTGGACATTAAGGAGGGCTTTGCAGAAGGGAAGGCCATGGACTTGATGCAAACCGCTTCTTTAAATGGCTTTGACACCAAAATTGTTGGTATAACCAATGATTATTCCAAAACAGCTGGAAGCGATATAGCAGTGATCACTTCAGGAATACCAAGAAAACCAGGCATGACCAGGGAGGAATTGATAGGTATAAACGCGGGGATCGTGAAAACGGTTTCTTCCAACCTTATTAAGCATTCTCCCAACGTAATATTGATCGTGGTTAGTAACCCAATGGATACGATGACCTACTTGGTGCATAAGAGCACCGGATTGCCTAAAAATAGAATTATAGGCATGGGCGGGGCTTTAGATAGTGCCAGGTTCAAATATCGTTTGGCCGAAGCCTTAGAAGCACCTATTTCTGATGTTGATGGTATGGTGATCGGTGGTCATAGTGATACCGGAATGGTTCCTTTGACCAGACATGCGACCAGAAATAGCATAAAAGTTTCTGAATTTTTATCTTCGGATAGATTGTCGCAAGTAGCTGAGGATACCAAAGTAGGTGGGGCCACCCTTACTAAATTGTTGGGCACCAGTGCATGGTATGCTCCAGGAGCTGCCGTTTCATCTTTGGTACAGGCCATCGCTTGTGATCAAAAGAAAATGTTCCCTTGTTCGGTTCTACTTGAAGGGGAATACGGCCTAAAAGATATATGTATAGGAGTACCTGTAATTTTGGGCAAAAACGGGATCGAGAAAATCGTTGACATCGAGTTGAATGATGCCGAAAAAGCCAAAATGCAGGAAAGTGCAGTTGGGGTTAGAGCTACCAACAAACTTTTGGAAGTTTAATGCATCTCTGATTATTTGTTAAAATAAGGGTGTTCACCGATGGTGGATTCCCTTATTTTATAAATCTAAATAAATATATTGTTAGTTCCTATGGGAAATGATATATTTGCTCGCTATTAAAAAATACCAAAATTAACACAATAACTAATGCAGAATAAAGGACTTATAAAGCTTTTTGCTTTCTTGTTTGGGATTGTTAGTATATATCAACTATCCTATACTTTTATTACCAGTAAAATTGAAAAGGACGCAAAAGTTTTTGCTGCTAGCAGTATCCCCGAAGCGGAAGAAGGATACACAGCTAAGAGAGATGCCTTGGAGGCCAGGTATTTAGACTCTATTGGAGATAATTCCATTATGGGATATACTACCTATGATGAGGCTAAAAAGAAGGAGTTGAACAAAGGTTTGGACCTTAAAGGGGGTATAAACGTAACCTTGCAAATATCTGTTAAGGATATCTTGAAAGGGCTTGCAAACAATACCAAAAACCCTGCTTTTAATAAATCTTTGGCTGATGCAGATGCTGCTTCCAAAAATAGTGATGATACCTATATAGAATTGTTTTTTGAGGCTTTTGAAGCCAATAGGGGAGATTCAAGATTGGCATCACCCGATATTTTTGCCAATAAGGGATTGAGTGATGTGATCAACTTTCAAATGACCGATGCGCAGGTAAAACCGATCATTAGAACAAAAATTGACGAATCCGTTGTTTCGGCTTTTGAAGTATTGCGTGAACGTATCGATGGTTTTGGGGTTACCCAACCGAACATACAGCGAGAAGGGAATTCTGGCCGTATATTGGTAGAATTGCCAGGAGCTAGGGATATCGCCAGGGCTCAGGACCTACTTTCCAGTACAGCTCAATTGGAGTTTTGGGAAACTTACCCCACAAACAGTCCAAGTATTTCCAATTTCTTGGTTTCTGCCAACGAAAAATTGAAGTCATTGGTAGTAACCGAAGCTGTGGAACAAGCCCCTAAACCTGAGTCTGAATTGGATTCATTATTATCTGATGTTGCACAAGATTCTTTGGACATGACCAGTCAAGTAAATCCTTTGTTGGATTTGATAAAAGGTCAAGGAGATGGTTATGCTATAGCTAAATTTGCAATTCAGGATACTGCCAAGGTAGGGGAGTATTTAAGAATGAAAGAAATCCGTCGTTTGATTCCAGCAGATATCCAATTCGTGAAATTTGCATGGGAACGTCCTTCTCCGGATTCAGAAGTAATAGATCTATATGCCTTAAAATCTAATCGTGATGCTATTCCAAGAATTAGTGGAGATGTAGTAAGTGATGCAAGGGCAGATTTTGACCAGTTCAACAGACCTGCTGTGTCCATGACAATGAATACCACGGGTGCAAAAGAATGGGAAAAACTTACAGGTGATGCTTTCAGCAACCAAACAGGGATTGCCATTGTATTGGATAATAAAGTATATACTGCACCGGGGGTTTCAACAGGACCTATTTCTGGTGGACGTTCGGAAATTACCGGTACGTTTACAGTAAATGAGACCAAAGATATTTCCAATGTTTTGAGAGCTGGTAAATTACCAGCCTCTGCAAATATTATTCAATCAGAGATTGTGGGTCCATCATTGGGACAAGAAGCAATTGATAGTGGTTTTATGTCTTTCTTGATCGCTATGAGCTTTGTGTTACTTTGGATGATCTTCTATTATGGAAAAGCCGGAATATTCGCTGATGTAGCACTTATCCTAAACATCGTATTGATCTTCGGGGTATTGGCAAGTTTAAATGCCGTACTAACCTTACCTGGAATTGCAGGTATTGTCTTAACCATAGGTATGTCCGTGGATGCGAACGTTCTTATCTTTGAACGTATCAAGGAAGAGTTGGCAAAAGGGAAAGGAAAAAGCCAGGCTATTGCAGATGGTTTTAGCAATGCGCTTTCTTCCATTTTGGATGCCAACATTACAACAGGCCTTACAGCTTTAATCCTATTGATCTTCGGAACTGGACCTATTAAAGGTTTTGCAACTACTTTGATCATTGGTATTTTAACGTCATTGTTCACGGCAATATTCATCACAAGATTGTTGGTAGATTGGTACATTTCAGGAAAGGGAAGAACGTTGGATTTCTCTACTCCTATTACCAAAAATTTATTCAAAAACGCCAATATAAATTTCTTGAGCAAAAGAAAGATATCTTACGTTATATCATCTGTATTGGTATTGATCGGGTTGTTTTCTTTGTTTACCCAAGGGTTGCAACAAGGTGTTGATTTCGTTGGAGGACGTTCTTATCAAATTCGTTTTGAAAAAGTGGTCAATCCATCTGAAATTGCATCTGAGCTTACCACAGTATTTGGAAGTGGCACCAATGTGAAAACATTTGGGGAAGCCAACCAAATAAAGGTTACTACAGCTTATAAGGTTGATGTGGAAGGAATTGAAGTGGACAATGAAATCCAGGACAAACTATTCACCACCCTGCAGAAGTATTTGCCGAATGGTACTAGCTACCAAGATTTTAAAGTAGGTAGCGGAGAGAGTGGTATAGGTATCATGCAATCTGTTAAGGTAGGACCTACCATTGCTGATGATATCAAAAACAATGCATTCTTGGCAATTATAGGATCGTTGTTTGTGGTGTTCCTATATATCTTGGTTCGTTTCCGTAAATGGCAGTTCTCATTGGGTGCGGTCGTGGCCGTTTTCCATGATGTGTTGATCGTATTGGGTATATTTTCAGTATTCGGGAAAATCATGCCCTTTAGCATGGAGATAGATCAAGCATTTGTTGCAGCTATCTTGACGGTAATAGGGTATTCCTTGAACGATACGGTGGTTGTATTTGACCGGATTAGGGAAATTATTGCGGAAAAAGGTTGGAAGGCAGGTGAGAATACAAATCTTGCCTTGAACAGTACCTTAAGTAGGACATTGAATACCTCCTTGACTACCTTGGTAGTGTTATTGGCCATCTTCATTTTTGGAGGTGAATCATTAAGAGGGTTTATGTTCGCAATGATCGTTGGTATCGTTGTAGGTACCTACTCTTCCTTGTTCATCGCAACACCTATAATGTTCGATTTCTTGAAGAAGAAGGTTCAAGAAGGAAAAGAAGAATAAAAGAATTCGTATATAGAATTAAAAAGGGCTACTGAAAAGTAGCCCTTTTTTTATGGGATATTTTTTTTCCAATCGAACCCTGATCCGTCATTTGAAGTTCAAAGATATACTGTGGTTGTAACCCTTCTTCTTGCCTATGGGAAACAAAGATGATGGTGGTTTTGCTTTCCTTAAAGATTTTGTTCACCAAGGCCACCAGCAGGGCGCTGCTCTTGTCATCCAAGCCCGCTGTTGGCTCATCCAAGAGGAGGAGAAGTGGGTGTTTGATCATGGCCCTGGCGGTCATGATCAAGCGCTGTTGTCCCATTGAGAGATCGTGAAAATACATTGTTCTGTGATCCAATAGATCCAGAACCTGTAGCCACTCCTTTGCCAATCGCAGTTCGGACACCGTAGGATAAATATATAGGCCAATGGAATCATACAGACCAGAGATCAACATGTGCTCCACGGTATGGTGCCCGGAAAATGAATCGATCATGGATGGGGTAAAATACCCTAGCTTTTCCTTTATCTCCCATATGGACTCCCCACTACCTTTTTGTTGTCCAAAGAGCCAAAGCTGTTGGCCGTAACCTTTACTGTTCTCGCCAGTGATCATGGATATTAAGGTAGATTTTCCGCTCCCATTTCTCCCCTTTAATTGCCAAAACTCACCGGGACGTATTTCCCAATTGATGTTGTTCAATACAGCCCTGTCACCAAAGGAAACCGTTACATTTCTAAAATCAACCAGAATTGATTCCATATAGATATGGGGGCTTAAGGCTTGTGGTATTGAAAACGTTCCAGTTCTAGGGTCTAATCGAGATTTTGCCAACTCTTTTAAAGGTGCTAAACTATTTCCCTTTAATACATAATAGTGCTCTATAAATGATAGTCTATCCTCTTTCCTTGTGATAAGTAGTACCAATAAAACCTTTTTGGATATTTGCTCCAGCTTGGAAACCAGTTCCTCTTGTGAAGGGGGGTCCAAATTGTCAAAGGGATTGTCAAGTATTATAAAGTCGGGCTCAGTTTCAAGAATATAAGCCAAGAGGGCTTTTTTACGCTCTCCGCTCGACATGGACTTTAAGCTCTGTGAAGTGTTGTGGGTTACAATTTTTATGTCGTGTCGTTCTTCCTCATCAATCAACCTATGGAGTTCCAAAGGGGAGAACAATGCACCTTTCAGATCCATTAGGGCTTCAAAAGGGCTCGTTTGCTTCCCTATTAAGATCCTATTGATAAGCTCGACTTTAGGAGTCGTATTGTCCATTAAAATGCCCCAATGTCTAATTTTCCCAGTGGTCTTCATGTGGCTACTTGGCTTTAACAAGTTTAACTTTAGAGCGTAGTTGATATTCATTATGACCAACCACTAATCAAATGATAAAATTCTTTAGAAAAACAATAAGTCACCCATTTTGTTCGACCTAGTCAAAACAAAAGCCCTTACATTTCTGTACAGGCTATAAGATCTAAATCTTTCATTTTTGTTAAACCCTATAACACACCTATTCCAATTCTGGAATAGTCACCGCTATAAGTTCTTCCTTATAAAACTGTAGTTCCTTTTGAATGTAAGTGCATTCAGAAGATATATACGTTAGAAACAAATTCTGATAATAGGCAATTCCAATAAATAAATTGCTTTTAAAAGCTTCCCATTTCTTAATTTGTTTAGTAGTAACTTCTTCTGAAATAGCAGCAATTTCATTTTTAAAATAATCCACGTACATTTTTAATTCTTTAACAAACATGTTTGGACGATTCATGTGTGAAAGTACAGACACATTTCCATAAATATGTTGCATCATATTAGAAAGCGATACTTCTTTATCAAAATAAGCTATATTAGGTCCTGGACAAATAACAACACCTTGCTCCTGACCTTTAATTTGAATATCGTTTTCTAAATAAGAGGCATTTGACAAACCAACACAAAGACACGCTTTTTCGGTGATTTTAGTTTTAGCATTTTCATATATGATAGAAGAAACTTCTGATTTTTTTGTTTCTAATTCTTCCAATTTCACATCCTGATATTTTTTTGAAGCTGTACAAATTCCTTCTGCTCCAAACTCTTTACTCAATGCCAAATATTTTTTTGGACAAGAGCTACCAGCTTTAGCATCATTGATGCGTTTTTGTTTAAAGAATTCGTTAGTAGTTCCTTTTATAGTGTTAAATGGCACTCCTAAAGGCGAAATCCCGCTTAAATACAAATCTTTTTCTTGAGCTTTAGCCAATAAATCTCTAGTTTTCTTATCTACAGAGGTGGCTTCTGGAACCAGTAAAAATGGTGTTCCCCAACCTACAGAATCCACTTGATAATTTTCAAGAAGAAATTCGTGTTCGTTGGCAGTTCCAACACCTCCTTGAACGGTAATTTTCAAATCTAAAGGTTGTTCTGGAACTAGCAAATCCTTTGTCCTTAATGCATTTACATAAACTTCATGAGTTTCTTGTATTAATTCAGTTTTTTTATTTTTAAATTCCTCTAAAATAGGGCCTAATAAAAAGCCTTCTGTGGCAAAGGCATGTCCTCCACAATTTAAACCAGATTCAATTCGATATTCTGAAACCCAAAGTCCTTTTTTAGCTAAATATCTTCCTTGAATGGTAGCTGATCGATAATCGCTGACCTTTAAAATGATTTTCTTTTTTAAGTGTCCTTGACTATCCGCAAAAAAGTCGTTGAAATTCTCAAAGTAACTGTATAATCTTGGATTCATTCCTGCAGAAAGCACAACCGAAGATCTTAAATTACTATTTGCAAAACCACGAAGTGACGCATGTGCATCATTAAATTCAACAGGTAATTGTTTGCTTTTAACAAAGTTATCCTTATCAACTTTTGTCATGATATTCACATCAATATCACCAGCAGTTAAATTAGTTTCTAAGTAGTTTTTTATGTTTTCCCTAAGTGTAAAACCTTCATCCATTAAATTGGAAAGGCCTTCCTTAATAGCAGATTTATTAGGCAAAGTGGCCATGAAATTTTCTAAGGCTACTTTACTTTCAGAAAGCTCAGTTTTAAACTTTGCAAATTTTTCCTTTACAATGATATCCACCAAATTTAAATAGGACGTAATTCGTTCGGCACGATAATCTTGTTTTTTTTTTGATATTTCCTGATATGGTAGACTGAATTTATTACTATAAAAGGCGTTCATTTTTTCCATAAGCTCATCGTCAATAATCGAAATTACAGACGAGATGCCGTATTGAGCCACACGAATTGGACTGTCAATAGTATAAGCCAATCCCATAACTGGAATATGAAAGGTGTGTTGTGATTTAGGTAAAGTCATTTTTAATTTATTTGAAAATTAAATATGGTGCAAATGTGACTTTTCCTATTTTACTAAAAGCTGACATATATCATACATTTTAATCATTTAACCTTAGAGGATACAAGGTTCCTGTTTTTTTAAAATGAGAGAATTAATCTTTATGTTATGACTTTTAATTAAAGGGACAACAATAAAGAAATTGGAATTATATTTTTAATCGTTAAAAACGAAAACACTACAAAGTGTACAAAACATGGATTATATAGGCTTTCAGAGAGGTTTGTGTCTATTTAGAAAGTCGCCAAATTTTTATCCCGAACCGTCGGGAGGCTTTTAAAATAAAAAAGTAAAAACAAAACATAATCCCGAAGCGTAGGGACGGCTATGTGATATCCAGATAGCTATCGGGACGAAAAATTAGCGTCTTTTTACACGCTACGTTTCATACTCAAACCGGCATGAAATTAGGAATTCTTAAGGAGAAACTCTGGAATATGGTTTATTGTGTTTTGTATGACAGCACAATAATTTTTCAATCATTATCGCCCTTTTGATTAGAGCCGTTGATAAATTACCCTGTCCCCTATTGCAAGTCCCCATTGATCTACCAGACCTGCATTGATTTCAAGAACATATTTGATGGGCACCTGTGAGGATAAGCCTGTTTCATCAAAGGGCCTAGCCTCTTTTTGAAAACTTGCAATTTTTAATTTATCATCAATAAAAATGAGGTCCAAAGGAATTTCAGTGTTCTTCATATAAAAGGAATGCATGGCCACATCGGGAAAAATGAACAACATCCCTTGTTTTTCTTCCATGCTCTTTCGGTACATCAGTCCGGTAGCGGTTTCATAATCACTTTCTGCAATTTCAATGGCCATAGAAATTATCAGCGAATCCCCTGCTTTCTTAAAAACAGATAGCTCTCCTTCTTTTGTAAAAGTAATGGGAGCTATCTCCAAGACATTTTTTGTTTCCTCCTTGCAAGAGGTCTGCAAAAGGAGCATTCCAACCAATAGAAAGGTAAATAGCCTTGTGATGAAGGTCATGGGAATAATTTTTACGGTTATCTGACTCCAGATTTTTTGGGGCGGAACATAAAATACAGACCAATAATGATAAAGGGAATGCTCAACCATTGTCCGGTGGATAACAAACCTAAGGATTCTTCAAATCCACCTTGACTTTTCTTTACAAACTCGACAAAGAAACGAACCGTCCAAAGGAGTACCAGGAATAAACCAAAAAGGTAACCGGTCTTATCTCTTTTATCGGTCTTCCAGTACAAGAAATACAAAATAAGGAACACGAAAATATAACAAACCCCCTCGTATAATTGTGCGGGATGACGGTAGGGGATGGCCTCCAAAACTTCGGAAAACCTTGGATCTGTTTCGATAAGTTTATAGGCGCCGCTCAATGTCTTTTCTTTGGTGATGGCCAAGGCCTTGTAAGCGGATAGGTCGTCTGAATCCCGGATAAACCTGGTAGCGAAAGCAAAGGATTTGTCCACCACCTTTCCATTGATCTCTGAATTGAAAAAGTTGCCCAAACGCACGCAGAAAGCACCAATAGCTACTGGGATGACCACTCGGTCCAAGATCCATAACAATTTAAATTCCGGGTATTTCCTGGTATACAAGTACATGCCAATAATGACCCCTATGGCTGCACCATGACTGGCCAAACCTGCAAATCCAGTAAATTCATATCCATTGATAAAACCAAAAAGGGTGCTGCCCGCATTTTCCCTAATAGGCAACAATATTTCCAAGAGATGATCCTTGTAATATGGCCAATCGTAAAAAATGACATGGCCCAAACGTGCTCCCAACATGGTTGCTAAAACGGTATGTATGAAAAGGGAATCCAACTGTTCGGCAGTTTTGTTTTCCCTGTCAAAGATTTTTTTCATAATGAACCAGCCAAGCGCGAAGGCCGTGATCCAAAGTAAGTTGTAATATTTTATTTGAAGGAAACCTAAATTGAACAGGGTTTCGTTGGGGTTCCAGGTGAAGCCTAAGAAATACATTAGCATCTAAATTTTAAGGAGCTAAGATAACCAATTAGTGGTAAAAGGAATTTGTTGGAAAGAATATTTCAGGGAATCGGCATAACCTATTAAGGAACAGGGTCATAGCCTTTTCCGCCCCAAGGATTGCAACTGAAAATCCGCTTAATGGACAACCATCCGCCTTTAAATAAACCGTGTTTTTTTAGGGCTTCCAAGGTGTATTGGGAACAGGTAGGGGAGTAGCGACAACTTGCCGGTGTAAATGGTGAAATAAGGTTCTGGTACAACTTTACCAAGAGTACAAAAGGGGCTATTGCAAATTGTTTAAAGCGAAGCTTGCCCATGTTGTTACTGTTTATTTGTTAGATTAAATTTCTTGGAAACCCTGAGAAATAATCTGTTGTTAATTCTTTTGAGTCCCTCATTTAGGACACGCTAAAAGTAGTGCCTTCTTTGCCGTCCTTCAACTGAATGCCCAAAGCAGCCAATTGGTCCCTTATTTTGTCCGATGTCGCAAAATCTTTATTTGCCCGTGCCTCGTTTCGCAATTGGATCAATAAATCCACGACTCCGGGTAGTTTATCAGAATCACCCTTTACGTCCATTTTATGATCTAGGCCAAGCACATCAAAGATGAAACTATGCATGGTTTCCTTTAAGATATTCTTGTCTATTTCGGAGATGTTTTCTTTCCCCTCTTTGATCAAGTTGATATGTTTAACGGCTTCAAACAAGGTTGCTATTAGGATAGGGGTATTAAAATCATCGTTCATGGCGTCATAACATTTCTGTTTCCATGATGCCACGTCAAAGTTAGATTTGGTGGCCGTTTCCAATTTATCCAACTGGTCCAAGGAGTCCATCAATTTATGGAATCCCTTTTCGGAGGCTAAAAGAGCCTCATTACCCAAATCCAGTATGCTGGTATAATGTGCCTGCAACATAAAAAACCGGACTACCGAGGCGGTAAAAGGCTTGCTTAAAATGTCGTTTTCTCCGGAGAACATTTCGCTGGGAAAAATATTGTTGCCCGTGGATTTCGCCATCTTTTTCCCGTTTAGGGTAAGCATATTTGCATGTAGCCAATATTTTACCGGCGATTGGCCATTGCTGGCTTCAGCCTGTGCTATTTCGCATTCGTGATGGGGAAATTTTAAATCCATTCCTCCTCCATGGATGTCAAATGTTTCTCCGAGGTATTTTGTGCTCATGGCCGTGCACTCCAAATGCCATCCTGGAAAACCATCTCCCCAAGGGGAAGGCCAACGCATGATATGTTGGGGTTCCGCTTTTTTCCAAAGGGCAAAATCCTGGGGGCTTTTTTTCTCCTCTTGAGCGGCCAGCTCACGGGTATTGGCGATCATATCCTCCAATTTTCTACCGCTCAATTTACCGTATTCATAAGATTCATTGAACTTGACGACATCAAAATAAACAGAACCATTTACTTCATAGGCAAATCCTTTTTCAAGTATATCCTTGATGATCTCTATCTGTTCAATAATGTGCCCAGTGGCCGTAGGCTCTATGCTCGGGGGCAATAAATTAAATTTTTGTAAGGTATTGTGGAAATCAACGGTATACCGCTGCACGACCTCCATAGGTTCTATCTGTTCCAATCTCGCCTTTTTAGCGATTTTGTCCTCTCCCTCATCTGCATCGTTTTCCAAATGCCCTGCATCGGTAATATTTCGTACGTACCTTACCTTATATCCCAAATGCTTCAGATATCTAAAAATCATATCAAAAGACATAAAAGTCCTGCAATTTCCCAAGTGCACATTGCTGTAAACGGTTGGGCCACAAACATACATGCCTATATGGCCTTCGTTTATAGGTTCAAAAACCTCTTTTTTGCTGGTTAAGGAATTGTAAATCTTTAGGGTTTGGGATTTGTAAAGTTGCATTGCCTAATGAAGAATTAAAAGTTGGTATCCAGATTAATGAAGTTTAAGAACTCCCTTCTCACTTTGTCCTCTTTGAATTTACCACCGTACTCAGCTGTTACGGTACTACTTTCTATGTCACGTATTCCTCGTGAATTAACGCAAAGGTGCTTGGCATCTATCACACATGCAACATCCTCGGTGCCCAAGACTTTTTGTAATTCTCGTACAATTTGGATATTCAATCGTTCCTGTACTTGTGGTCTTTTGGCGAAATAATCAACAATCCTGTTCATTTTAGATAATCCAACAACAGTGCCTTTGGAGATATAGGCAACATGGGCCCTTCCAACAATCGGCAATAAATGATGTTCACAAGTAGAGTAGAGGGTAATATTCTTCTCCACTAGCATTTCGCCGTATTTATATTTATTTTCGAAGGTGGAAGCTTTTGGTTTTCTGTTGGGGTGCAATCCTCCAAAAATTTCATCGACGAACATTTTTGCTACCCGGTTAGGTGTTCCTTTAAGACTATCGTCATCCAAATCGAGCCCTAGGGTCAACATAATTTCTTTAACGCTTCCCCTTATTCTTTTTATTTTTTCTTCATTAGTTAAAACGAAGGCATCCTCTCGTAAAGGCGTGTCCTCAGCGGAAGAAGCATGGTTGTCTCCCATCTCCTCGAAATGCTCTTCTAATGCGCTATCCACTTTCATTTATTTAAGACTTTTTAAGGAGGCAAAGATATACATTAAATGACACTTTATGCCATGTATGGGGTGTTTGACAACATAAATTAGTGTTAAGGCGCGACTCTCATTATTTTTAATCCTGTCAAATAGGAATTGATTTATGAAAAGGGCTACTGTACTGCTATGGTTGCCATTATTGTTTGGGATACAAACTGTCTTTGGACAAATATCTCCAGATTGTAGTGGGGCTATCCCTATTTGTAGCAATACCCCGGTCAATGGAGGTACCAATGATTATGGTATTGATGATTTCAATGGCGCAGCCACCTCTGGTTGTTTGGAAACTTCCCTCAGCGGCTTAATCGAAGACAATTCTGCATGGTATAGATTCAGGACTTCAGCAGCAGGTCAACTTGGAATTAACATAGGTTTCGATGCTACGGAAGATTGGGATTTTGCCCTTTACAAAGCCAGTGATTGTGACAACTTAGGGGAACCCGTTAGATGTAATTTTTTTGATAATCGTGATAATCTTACCCACATGGGCATTGGGGAAGACCCCATAGGGAATACAGAATCCCTATTGTATGATGAGTGGTTGAACGTTACGGCAGGGGAAGATTATTACTTGTTGATCAACAATTATAGCAATAGTAATTCTGGATTCTCCATCCAATTTTCTGGAAGTATTTTTGAGACCAATCCTTACGATGCCTTAGATTGTTCCATTATCACCAATTTATTGGGACCTCCTTTGGTAGCATGTGACAATGAAAATATAGTTTTGGATGCTACAACAACAGATGCCTTACAATACGAATGGTTCTCAGATACAGGAAGTGGATTTGCCTTGCTAATTGGGGAAACAGGTCCTGCTTTAAATGTGAACCTTTCTGCCTTTTATAGGGTGAAGGTCAGTACCGCGACCGAAACCATATTTAGTGATGTTCAAATAGGTTTTATAACCGCTCCGACAACCTTTGTCGTCGCAGATGAAACCGCTTGTTCCGATCTTGGATTTTATGATCTTTTCCTGAAAGACCAAGAGGCTCTGGGAACTCAGTCCGCAAGAGATTTTATAGTGAGTTACCATATTTCCTTATCCGATGCGGTAGATGGCGTGGGGCAACTTCCCAAGGAATATCCAATAAATGCCGGAATGGAAACTATTTATATAAGAACTACGTCTTTGGCCAATCCGGAATGCTTCGATGTTTCCCAACAATTTGAATTGAAGGTGTTACAGACTCCAGAAATCACCTTTCCAACGGAAATATTTTTATGTGAAAATAGCACTTCAGTGGTTATTGGGGAGCTTATTGCAAATGCGGCCCATAGTTATTCGTGGAGTTCAGGTATTACTTCCTCTAGCATTGAAGTTTTTGAAGGGGGAACCTATATTCTAACGATGACTTATGAGGAAAATGGTTTTCCTTGTGAACGCATAGTGCCCATTAATGTTGTTATTTCTAAAACCCCGGCCATTACAGATGTGGTCATTGAGGATGTGCAGGATAACAATACCGTTTCGGTCATTACGGATATTGACGGTCTGTTTGAATACCAACTTGACAATGGACCATTTCAGGAAGGGAATACGTTTTCCAATGTATTGCCAGGGGACCATGTGGTTACCATTAATGATCTCAAGGGATGTGGATCGGTCTCGGAACCTATTGTTGTGGTGGGATTCCCCAAATTTTTTAGTCCCAATGGTGATTCTGTCAACGATGAATGGACTATCGTTGGGATCGAAGCCCTTCAAGACCCTGTAATCTTTATTTATGATCGATATGGTAAGCTATTACGGCAGATGACCAAGGATAGTATGGGGTGGAATGGGGAAGTCAATGGTAAAAGCTTGCCTTCTTCCGATTACTGGTTTCAACTTACCTATATAGATGCAAGAGGGCAACGTGCCACGGCAAAATATATTGACAGTCATTTTTCTCTAAAGCGATAGTGTCGGTTCTTCTAGTGTTCCTTTTATCGATAAAACGTATAAATTTTGTGTTGAAGTATACTAAAATAGGGTAGCGAGAGTTATTATACTGATTATTTGTATCACGATAGCCCTATAATCTATGCGAATTCTTTTTTTTTCAATGTGTTTTTGGTTCCTTTTTTCTTGGACGGCCATGGCACAGAATTCCCCCGATTGCCGAAGTGCCATACCCGTTTGTGCCGATGTACCTATTATGTCGGAGACCGATGGTAGTGGGGATGTGGACGATTTTGATCCAGATTTCATTCTACAATCTGGATGTCTGGAAAAGGGGAGTGTGGCTTCTGCAAATATAGAGAACAACACCTCTTGGTATGTATTTAGAGCCGGTACGGACGGACAGATTGGCTTTGATATAGAAGCACTTTCCTCAACAGCCGAATGGGATTTCGCCCTTTATGGACCAGATGTGGATTGCGGAGCCATCAGTAGTGGCAACGCACAGCCCATAAGGTGTAATTACGAGGTTAATAATACCGATTTTACAGGGATAGGTGTCAACCCTGCCAACGGACAGGAAGGATCTCCTTTTTTAACGGGTAGCCAGAACACCTATGATGAGTGGTTGGATGTTACCGCTGGGGAAATCTATTATTTGTTGATCAATAATTTCAATACAAATTTTGATGGGGATCCAGAGCCATTTTCCCTGACCTTTACCGGAAGTTCTGTGGATGCGGACCAAAATTCTGCCTTGGATTGTACGCTAAGGGATGAATTTTTAGGATTGGATATCTATGCTTGCGAAGATGACCCGGATATCGTTTTAAGTGCCTTGAATTCGCCAGCAGGCCCCGATATCGTCAATGTCACCTGGAGTGTCGATTATGAGGACGATGGCACCATTGATGCCGTATTGGCTTCTGGTCCCGCTGCAACCCAATATACGGTTACAAGTCCCAACTCTGGGAGATACTATGTGGAGATACAAACTAGTTTGGCTACAATAATTACGGATGATATTTTGATCACCTATTATGGGATGCCTGTTTTGGATGAAGTAATCATCTTGGCAGATCTGTCAGATAGCAATAATATTGAAATAGTGGTAGACGGTGACGGCTCTTATGAGTATGCCATCAATGGAGGTGAATTTCAAGATTCCCCAATATTTTTGGATGTGCCTCCAGGAGAAAATACGGTCATTATTAACGATAAGAATGGATGTGGGACCACGGATCCAATACCTTTCTTGGTGGTGGGCTATCCTAAATTTTTCACTCCCAATGCCGATGGGTTTAATGATTTCTGGAATGTTAAAGGGATAGAAACATTGGTAGACCCGGTCATTTTTATTTTTGATCGCTATGGAAAGCTCTTAAAACAGTTGGACCAGAATACCCTGGGTTGGGATGGGACCTATATTGGAAATCCCATGCCTTCCTCCGATTATTGGTTTAAGATGGAATATTCCAGGGACGAGCAAGGTATTGTTGTGGCAAAAACATTAAGGACTCATTTCTCCTTGGTCCGATAATAACAAAAAACCGGCAATTGCCGGTTTTTTGTTATTCATTCTTTTTCCTTAGAAATTTAAGGTGTATCCCAAAGTGATATTGCTGTTTCTATTGTTGATGGACGCAGGTGTATCCAATCCAGTGCTGTACAATTGTTGATCTATATCCTGCTCCGTTTTATTATAGGCAAGATCCAATCTGCTTATGCCAAAGTTATAACCTATCCCAGCTGAATAGCCATTGAGATCGCCAACAGTGAATCCATTTTTATAAGGGCTTTGTTCATATCTATAGCCTGCCCTTAAGCTTACTTGGTCAAGTCTATATTCTCCACCTAACCTAAAGGAAGAAACACCGCCAAGTTCATTGCTGATAAATGCATTTTCGGATTGGAAGGCTGGGTCGTTCGTAGGTCTCAATTCTGCTTGGGACATGTCCTGATATCCGTAATCGAAGCTCAATAATCCATCTTTTCCAAAAATGACCGCCAAACTTCCGGTTACTTTCCCCGGTGTTTTTATGGTGTAGCGTTCAAAAAGGTTCACAATGTTGAAATCGATGAATCCTATATCGGCATCCGCTAGATCGGAATTTATTCTTTGGGAGGTATCATCCGTCAATCTGTACCAAGTAGGGGATTGGTAACTTCCACCTATCCTTATGTTTTCGTTTAATTTTGCTATCCCCCCCAAACTCAACGAAAATCCTGCACCTTCTGTTCGCAATAAGTTATCAAAAGAGGTGAATTGAATTTCAGAGTCACTATCGTAGCCACTTTCACGTAAGGTTGTCAATTGGTTGTAGGACACGTTGTGAAAATTTAATGAGGCCCCCAAGTATAGGTTTTCCTGATACTGGGCAGCTAGGTTTACAGTAAATTTGCTATTGTATCCAGAGGTGCTTTTGAAATATTGTTGGTTTACCGAACTGTATTTGGCATTGGAAATATAGGCGGAATTGTTATCATCATTTTCATCTACAGGATCTATAACGCCTCCATAATACCCAAGAAACGCTTGCTGGTCTACAAAACCTAGGCTAGATCCAATATCCAAATACGCTTCTTCGATAAATTCCCCATTTTGTATCAATAGGGGACTAAAAGGGACGCCCTGTGCAAAGTTTAAAAAGTAATTATCAATACCTTGATTGCTATTTCCGGAAATAAAAATGTCATCATCATAATTTTGAACCACATCGTAATTCAAGGCCAAGGAAACTTTTTTCCAGTCAGAATTTACATCTGTATTGTTAAAAACAAAGACAACACCCAGTTGGTTGATATCCAAAGTGTTTAAATCTGAAATAGAGGCGCTGTTAAAATAGGTGGCCCTATTGTCCCGGTAATAGTTGGATGCAGAAATGGAAAACTGACTATTATTGAAAACCGCGGACCCTGCTGGGTTCACATTTAATGCCGATAAATCTCCTCCCAAAGCACCAAATGCCCCACTTAGTCCCTGGAATCTTCCTGTTCCCTGTATGTTTTCTGTACTATATCTAAGTACATCTGTAATGTTCTGGGCATTTGCGATGAGGCATGCGAAGACCATTAATAAAGTGATTTTCCTTTTCATGTTTTGTGATATTTAATTTTGAACGTAATGGAATTAATTTCCCCTTCCCCTAGATGAGGAACCACCTGAACTTCTGGAACTGCCGCCACCGGAGCTTCTCACACTTCCAGAACTTCTGGAGCTACCGCCACCAGAGCTTCTCACGTTGCCAGAACTTCTGGAGCTACCGCCACTAGAGCTTCTCGCATTACCCGAACTTCTGGAGCTGCTGCCCCCTGAGCTTCTCACATTGCCTGAACTTCTGGAGCTGCGGCCCCCTGAACTACGTACATTATTTCCTGAGCTTCTAGATCTGCTGCCACTACTTCTAATGTTGCCACTTGATCTACTGGAACTTGGAGTCGAAGATCTTTGATACGAATTGCCCTGAGCGGAGCTGCCTCTATATGTTTGGGATCTCCTTGCGCTATTGGAATCATACCTAGGTGTAGATCTGAAACTTCTACTGGTACGGTAAGATCTGTTCCTAAGTGTAGCATCTACGCCAACACTTCTTCTCGAGGTAGTGCCTCTTCTATAAACACTGGAATTTCTTGAAGTTGTACTCCTTGTGTTGACGTTGGATCTATTGGTACTGCTTCTATATTTGGATGCATTGCCTCTTGTGCTGGAGGTGGTCAAATTTGACCTTCCTCTAAGTGCAGTGGAATTGATGTCGCGGATAGAATTGTTGCCATTATAGTAGCCCCTTCTTCCGCTGTTATATCCATATGCCCTATTGTAATTGTTATGGTGATTGTTACCATAAAAACCGCCATAGCCTCCCCAGCCCCAATTGTTCCATCCAAATCCACGGTTCCAACCATAGCCACCGCCCCAACCGAAGCCGCCGCCCCAACCGAAGCCGCCGCCCCAGTTATTCCATCCAAATCCACGGTTCCAGCCATAGCCTCCACCCCAGCCCCAATTATTCCATCCAAATCCACCATTCCACATCCAAGGGTCGTTCCATAACCAAGGGTTATTCCAACCCCAGTTATTGTCATAGATGTTTATATTGACTGATTGTGGGTTGTCTCCCCATCCTGGTTGTCCATTATAGGTGTTGTTGTTGTTAGCATAGTAGTCGTCCTCTTGGTTGATAGCCAAACTGTCCTGTTCAACAGTACTGTAATACCCATCTACATCTGTAAATACATCGCTTTCCAGGATGTCTTGGTATTCATCGGCCTTTTGCCCAAAATAATTCCCATAGGTGTTGGTTTCATTTTGTTGGGGTTGTTGAACCGCCTCTCGCGATCTTGATTCAACAAGAGGTCTATTGTTGTCAGAATAAATGCCATCATTATAGTAAGATGCCTGTTGGTAGGAACCACAGGAGACCCCTAAAATGCCTATCAGGGCAATCAAGGATGCCGTTCTAATTTTTTTAAGGGGTGCAGTTTGTATCATCGTTGTAAATTTAATTGTTGAACATAGTAAAAATAGTTAGTTTTGCCGAACTATTTCTTTATAAGAATAAAGTCGCAAGTTTTGTGCCAAACTTACTGATATGAGTAAAAATTTAACGAAAAGAGCAGAAGATTATTCCAAATGGTATAATGAACTTGTAGTAAAAGCGGATCTAGCTGAGAATTCGGGAGTTAGGGGTTGCATGGTCATTAAACCCTATGGTTACGCCATTTGGGAAAAGATGCAGGCCCAATTAGATAAAATGTTTAAGGAAACGGGACATGAAAATGCTTACTTCCCGTTGTTCATACCAAAATCCTATTTGAGTAAAGAGGCGAGCCATGTTGCGGGATTTGCAAAGGAATGTGCGGTAGTCACGCATTATAGGTTGAAAAATGCAGAGGACGGTAGTGGGATTATTGTGGATCCGGACTCTAAACTGGAAGAAGAGCTTATTATTAGGCCAACCTCAGAAACCATCATTTGGGACACCTATAGAAGATGGATACAGTCCTACAGGGATTTGCCTTTATTGATCAATCAATGGGCCAACGTGGTGCGTTGGGAAATGAGGACGCGTTTATTCTTAAGAACAGCCGAATTTTTATGGCAAGAAGGGCATACGGCCCATGCCACTGAGAAAGAGGCCATAGCCGAAGCGGAGCAAATGATGCATATTTATGCAGAATTTGCTGAGGAGCATATGGCAATGCCGGTGATAATGGGAATTAAAACTGAAAGCGAACGTTTTGCCGGTGCTGTGGAAACGTACTGCATTGAGGCCTTAATGCAAGATGGCAAGGCTTTGCAGGCAGGGACATCACATTTTCTGGGACAGAACTTCGCGAAGGCTTTTGATGTTAAATTCGCCACCAAGGAAGGTAATCAAGAATATGTATGGGCTACCTCTTGGGGGGCTTCTACTAGACTGATGGGAGCTTTGGTAATGACCCATAGTGATGATAATGGTTTGGTGCTGCCTCCAAAATTGGCGCCCATCCAGGTAGTGATTGTCCCAATTTATAAAGGTGAGGAACAATTGGATGCTATTTCTGATAGAGTTGCTCCCTTGGTCAAGGAATTACGTGTCAAGGGCATTAGCGTAAAATATGACAATAGGGATACCCATAAGCCTGGTTTCAAGTTCAATGAATATGAACTGAAAGGAGTTCCTGTGCGCCTTGCGATTGGTAAGCGGGATATGGACAATAACACTTATGAATTGGCTAGAAGGGATACTTTAGAGAAGGAAACGGTACATGCCGATGAGGTGGTGGCTAAAATTGAATTTTTAATGGAGGATATTCAGCGAAATATATTCCAAAAGGCATTGGACCATAGAAAAACACACATCACTGAAGTGAACTCATACGAGGAGTTTAAGGAAGTGCTGGAAAATAAAGGAGGATTTATTTCTGCCTTTTGGGATGGAACTCTTGAAACAGAGGAAAAGATAAAAGAAGAGACCAAAGCAACAATACGTTGTATTCCAATAGATGCTAAGGACGAGGCTGGAAGTTGCATGGTTACGGGAAAACCTGCTACAAAAAGAGTATTGTTTGCGAAGGCATATTAAAAAGTAAAAAAATATTCTGTAGGTGTTGTAATAGTAAAAAATAATTGTATTTTTGCATCCGCAATTACGCAATGTAATGGTCCGTTCGTCTAGGGGTTAGGACGCCAGGTTTTCATCCTGGTAACAGGGGTTCGATTCCCCTACGGACTACAAGTTTAATTTGAAATATTTTTGGGAATTGTTTTTTATTGAAACGGCAATTCATACACCAAAGAGAATGGTCCGTTCGTCTAGGGGTTAGGACGCCAGGTTTTCATCCTGGTAACAGGGGTTCGATTCCCCTACGGACTACACACATTTGATTTTGGACCTTAGGTCCCTTTAAAAACATAATAATAAGATAAAATGGCAAATCACAAGTCAGCATTAAAGAGAATTAGAAGAAACGAAGCAGTGCGCTTGCGTAACAGGTACCAGCACAAAACTACTCGTAATGCAATCAAAAAATTGCGTTCAGAGGAAGATAAGAAAGCTGCTGAAACATTCTTGCCAACTGTTGTTGGGATGATCGATAAATTGGCAAAGCGCAAAATCATACATGCTAATAAGGCTGCAAACCTTAAGAGCAACTTGATGAAGAAAGTAGCTACTTTATAAACTACAGTAGTTTTATCATATAAAAAAAAGCCTCGTTTTTCGAGGCTTTTTTTCATTGAGTTTATTGAAATTTAAACTCGTATCTGTCCGGTACCGAATATGTAATATTTATTGGTAACCAATTGTTTAAGGCCTAAAGGTCCTCTATGGTGCAGTTTGTCTGTGCTAATGGCCAATTCTGCCCCAACACCCATTTGACCGCCATCTGTAAACCGAGTGGAGGCATTGTGATAAACGGCAGCACAATCTACTTGATCCATAAACTCCATAGCTTCATCACTTTGTGAAGTCATTATGGTGGCTGAATGACCTCCCGAATACTTATTTATTTTTTGGATGGCTTCATCCAAAGTATCAACCGCTCCAAGACAGCATTTCATCGCTAAAAATTCTTGGTGCCATATGGAATCGTCTTCAATTAGTTCTTCATCGGGTAGAATCTTGCTGATTTTATTGTCCACTAAAATGGACACCCCATTTGTATTCAATACCTTTTTAAGATCTTTTACTTTTTCTTTATACCCATCTATATGTGTATCCACCAATATTTTATCCAAGGCATTACAGGCAGATATTTTATCGGTTTTGGCATTAAGGATAACCTGTATGCTTTGATCCCAATTTGCATTTTTGCCAACATATAAAAAGTTGTTCCCCCTACCACTGATAAGTACGGCGCATTTTGCATGTTCCTTTACAAATGCAATTAGGCGTTCTCCACCTCTAGGAACGATCAAATCCAGTTTTTCGGAAGGATTTTTTAGAAATTCTTGTGTTTCTGCCCTATTCATATGCATCAACTTGATCCAATCTGTATCCAGATTGTTCTCTGTTAAGGCTTCGTGCCAGCACGTTTCTAGGATTTGGTTGCTATGCAGGGCTTCCTTACCTCCCTTAAGAAGGATTTTGCTATTGGCCTTAAAAGCTAATACAGCTGCTTCAATGGTTACATCTGGCCTAGATTCATAGATGATCATGATGGTGCCAAAAGGAGCCGTTTTGTTCAGAATCTTTAATTCGTTCTCCAAGATTATTTCGGATTTTGTTTTTCCTACAGGGTCTTCTTGTTGCATCACCTCCTTGATGGATTGAATCATCCCGTCCACTTTTTTGTCGTTAACGATAAGTCGGTCGTACATGGCCCTATCGGTTTTGTCAAAAAGATCAAGATCCTTTTTATTGGCAGCAATGATTGCCTCCCTTTTGCTATCCAAGATATTCATCATGGATTGTAATACTTTATTTTTTATCTCTGTCTGTAATAATTTCATTCAAATTTTTTAAAAATTAAACAGTAATTTTAGTGCCTACATTTTTGCCATTCACAATATCCAAAATTACATTCTTTCTTTTTCCATTGGCAATAATGGTTGGTATATTCTTAGATGCGGTCTGTTTTGCTATTTTCAATTTAGAACCCATTCCGCCTCTTCCTTCTGCTTCACCTTTGTTAATGGTCTTAATGTATTTTTCCACATTTTCATCAACTTTTACATTTTCAATTACTTCGGTATCGGAGTCATCCGGATGTCCGGTATAAAGACCGTCCGTGTCCGTTAAAATGATCAATTTATCTGCTTTGGTAAGCTCTGCGACCAAACTGGCCAATTCATCATTATCAGAAAACATAGAGTCTGTTAGGGTAACGGCGTCATCTTCATTGGCAATTGGCACTACTCCTTCCGAAAGTAGAGCTTCATAGCAATTGATCATATTCTCTCTGTGAATACCAGGGTTAAAATCCCTCTTAGTGGCCAATACTTGAGCACATTTCATTCCGTAGGCTTGGAATATGTTATAGTAATGGCTCATCATCCTTGGTTGCCCAATAGCGGAGAAAACTTGTCTTCTTGTGCCTTTATCTGTGATTTTGCTTTCACCCATGACTTCCATGCCTGCTATTACGGATCCAGAGGAAACCAAAATGGACATGATGCCCTGCTCGTACAGTTCCGCAATCTGTTGCACCAAATGGTCCAATATAGGTTTTACAATTCTGTTGTCTTTGTTGGTCATTACGTTCGTGCCAACTTTTATAACTATTCTTTGTTTATACATGATTTATTTTTCTTCGCCTAGTTCAACAGCTCTATTAAATGCTGAATATGCTGCTTCTTTAATTAATTCCTTTACATTATTGTCATCCATAGAGTCCAATGCGGCCCTGGTAGTTCCTCCTTTTGAGGCGACCTTATCCATCCATGAGTTTGGGGAGAGGTCAGATTGATTGAACAAGTCCACGGCACCTTCGAAGGTTTTGCTTACCAAAACTTTACTGTCATTGGCTGAGAAGCCCATTTTTAAAGCGGCTTCCATCATACTTTGCATAAAGTAAAAAACATAGGCCGGTCCACTTCCAGATATACCCGTTGAGGCATCTATAAATTTCTCGGAACTTACATAGATGGATTTACCTGTAGTGTCCAAAAGGTTTTCTATGGTTAAAAGTTCTATTCTTGATACTTCCTTCGAAGCTGTATAAGAAGTGACCCCCTTGCCAATTTGGGCAGGAAGGTTTGGCATGGCCCTTACTACTTTTGGAATCCCCATGGATTCCTGCATGTTGCCAATGGTTACCCCGGCCATAATAGAAATTATGATTTGCTCCGGATTGGACAATTCTTTTATTTTCGCGAACAATTCCTCGCTGTGATATGGTTTAACTGCCAAGAAGATTAAATCGGCCTTTGGAAGGCAATCTTCTAATTTTTCAAATACGTCGAAATGTGAAATTTTCTTAAGGGACAGGATTTTTTCTGGGGAACTGTCCAAGATCATTAAATTTCTTTTTTTTAATAATTTCGACTTGGACATAGCTTCCGCATATGTTAGACCCATGTTTCCTGCGCCTATTACTAATACTTTCATGTAGATTTTTTAGTTATTATTAATATTTCAACCTACTTGGTGCAATAACCATGCGAGGCTGTCATTGTGTTCATAGAGTATAGCTTTGATAGATGCGAACACTATAAGAAATAGTTATACAAAGCTCTTAGCGTACGTTATACATACGATGTTAGTATTAGGAAATTGCCAGAAAAATTTAAAAATTCTTCAAATTGGCTCCTAATTGTATATATAGGAGTGAAAATGTGTCAGTAACGACTTAAAATAAGGAATTTTTAGCACAAAAACAAATAAAATATGGTATGGAAGAGCACAATCGGTATTATTTGATTGTTGAAATTTGGTTTAAAACAACCAGTAAATTCCGGAATATTTAAAAAAAAACTCCAATAACATATTGCAGTTATTGGAGCTTATAATTTTTGAGTATTGATTTTATTGATTCATGGTCAATAAAAATTCCTCGTTGTTTTTGGTCTGTTTGATGCGTTGCTCAATAAATTCCATGGCCTCAACCGGATTCATGTCGGCAAGGTATTTACGTAGGATCCACATACGTTGAATGGTATTCTCATCCAATAATAAATCATCCCTACGCGTACTGGAAGAAGTAAGATCAATAGCAGGGAATATCCTTCTGTTGGAAATCTTACGATCCAATTGAAGTTCCATGTTACCGGTTCCTTTGAATTCTTCAAAGATCACCTCATCCATTTTGGATCCGGTGTCTGTAAGTGCTGTTGCTATGATGGATAGTGATCCTCCATTTTCAATATTACGGGCGGCACCAAAGAATTTTTTTGGTTTATGGAGCGCATTTGCATCCACACCTCCACTTAATACTTTTCCAGAGGCTGGTTGTACCGTGTTGTATGCTCTTGCCAAACGGGTGATGGAATCTAAAAGAATAACCACATCATGGCCGCATTCTACCAAGCGTTTAGCTTTTTCCAAAACAATATTGGCAACCCTAACGTGTTCTGTAGGCTCCTTATCAAACGTAGAGGCGATTACTTCTCCCCGTACGTTACGCTGCATGTCTGTAACCTCTTCTGGACGTTCATCAATCAATAAAATGATCTGGTAAACTTCGGGGTGATTCGCAGCAATGCCGTTCGCAATGTCTTTCAACAACATCGTCTTACCAGTCTTTGGTTGGGCAACGATCATTCCTCTTTGTCCTTTTCCGATAGGGGAGAACAGGTCAATGATTCGTGTAGATATGGTACTTTGACGTTCGGCTAGATTAAATTTTTCCTGAGGGAACAATGGGGTCAAATGTTCAAATGACACCCTGTCCCTTACAATTTGAGGATCTAAACCATTTATTTTATTGACCTTGATCAAAGGGAAGTACTTTTCCCCTTCTTTAGGTGGTCGAACATTACCAAGGACCGTATCCCCTGTTTTCAATCCAAATAATTTTATTTGGGATTGGGAAACGTAAATGTCATCTGGTGATGATAGGTAATTGTAATCAGAAGATCTCAAAAACCCATAACCATCCTGCATGATATCAAGAACTCCTTCGCTTTCAATAATACTATCGAATTCATATTCCGGCTCTTTGTACCGGTTTTTTAAATCCTTATCAAAATTACTATTGTTCTTGTCCTGTTTTTGATGAACAGGTTTTTTATTCAGACTTTTTTGAGGCGCCGGGCCTTTAGGATGCTCCTTTTTTGCCTGTGGTTCTTTGAGGTTGTTTTGCTGTGGACGAGGTCTTGGTCTTCTTTCCACAGGTGTATTTTCCTTATTGTCCACAGCAGTAGTAGCTTCTTCTGGTTTTGAAATGGTATCGGCATCCGTTTTTGGGATGTCGTTGGAATCCCTAAAAATACTCTTTGGTTTGTGCGGAGTGCGCTCCCCTTTTACCGGGACACTTTTTTCTTTTAAGACCCTAGATCTTTTTGGTTTGGAATCATTTTGTTCCTCACCACTGTTGGAAGTAGTAGTTAAAACTGTTTCTGTAGCCTTTGGGTTGGAGGCCTGAACATCTAGAATTTGATAAACTAGGTCCAGTTTTTTTAGGGTTTTGTACTTGGAAACATTTAAACCCTTAGCTATATCCTGAAGCTCAGGAAGCTTTTTTGATTTTAAATCTGAAATTTCAAACATTAAGTGTTGAATAAATTATACTTGAATTGAAAATTTGAAGTGTATTGTTATTTGGGTA
>JBLGAT010000015.1:0-42603 GCA_047612485.1 Psychroserpens sp. | reverse complement strand
ACACCAGCAGAAAAATTCATGTCTAGAAGAATAATATCGATTTCATCAAAGTTGGGAAAAGACGAGATCTGATTCGGGTTCGAAATTGATTGTACACTCTTATACTCAAACTGCAATAGAATTTCAAGCGCACTCAGTACACTTTTGTTGTCGTCAATGACAAGTATTTTTGCGTCGATCATCTTTAAACGTGATATGTGCCCATCATTATTGGAGTGTGCACCTTATACTTATAAAAACAAGCCCTTTGCCAATTCGTCTTTGATAAGATATCACTTCCATATTAGGGCTTAGTTTTAATTTCACTAATTTCCAATTCGTAAGCTTTAATGCTTCCTGCTTTTTGGTACAGCCAGTGTTGAATAATTTAAATCCAACGATTTCAAAACTACAATAAGAAGTTGGTTTTTTTTAGAAAGTGTCCAATATTTTTACAATGCCTGTACAATAATTTTACACTTTTTTATGGCGATATTTTTATTAATGATTCAAGTATATGATAATCAGTAGTTTGTGTTCTTGGCATAAGAGTAGTATACTGTTTAGTACATCAACAGCAATATGAATTTAAAAATTAAAATAGCGACCGTTTTCTTTTGCCTTGTTACCGTTTCATTTTTCGGGCAAGAAAAATGGACTTTGAATGAATGCGTGACGTTTGCACTTCAGCATAATTTACAGCTCAATGATTTTAAGTATACCGCCCAATCGGGTAAAGAAACATATCGTCAATCCATTCGCGAATTGTTGCCAAGGGTAAATGCGGCGACGGACTATGTGATTAATTTTGGTAGAAGTACAGATCCTTTTACCAATGATATTGTTACTACCGATTTCTTCTCCAATAGATATACGCTGCAATCTTCGATTGATTTATTTCAAGGTTTTCAAAAACTGAATACCATTAAAGTCTCCAAATTTTTGCACAAAGCGACGCAGGAGGAAGCCCTGCATCAAAAGTACCTTTTGGCATTTCGTGTTATGCAGGCGTTCTATAATATTCAGTTCTTTGAGGGATTAACGGCAAATTCTAAAGAACAATTGGCCGTTTCACAGTCCAATTATAATTTGGTAAAAAAGCAGATCGAATTAGGGCTAAAAGCCGGAGCAGATCTGTACGAAGCTGAGTCTCTTTTATTGACAGATAAACTGAATCTTACCCAGAGTGGGAATAACTTGGTAGGGGCCAGATTGAAATTAGCCCAGGAGATGAATTTGGAAAGTGTAACCGATATTGAGATTGAAAGCGGTTTGCCAGACGCTCTCGATATATCGGAAAGCACGGTCATGCAATCGGATTCCATTTTTAAGGAGACCAAAGAATTCCTTCCTATTTTAAAGGCTTCTGAACTTCGGGTAAAAGCGGCTAAAAAACAAGTGGCAGCAGAGCGCGGGGGGCTTTACCCTAGCTTGTCCCTTTTTGGGGGGATTGGTACCGGTTATTTTGAGACCACACGAGACACTTTGGGTGTTACCGTTCCGTTTCGGGACCAATTCAATGATAACACATTTCAGTATATAGGGCTCAGTTTGAACATCCCTATTAGTAACGCATGGTCAGCGAGATCTCGAGTCAAACAACAAAAAATAGAACACTCGCGTGCACAGAATAATCTAGATATTCAGGAACAAGTAGTATTTCAGGCGATTCAAACCTTGGTACAAGAATACAACTCATTACAGGTAGAATTCGAACAGAGTACACAAAAAACCAAAGCACAGTACCTAGCTTTTACCTTTGCACAAAAACGATATGAGAAAGGACTCATTAACGCATTGGAATTGTTTACTGCCAAAAACCTTTTTGCCAGCGCGCAAAATGAAAATTTACAGGTAAGATTACGCTCGGAAATAAATAAAAGCACATTGGATTTCTATAGAGGACTTCCAGTATTTAACATAGAATAAGAAAGAAACAAGACGATAGTGCCAAGGGTCTAGACAAAAAACAGCAAACAGTTTCAGAAGGAGTTTAAAGAAAAATAAAAAATTAAAATGGACATACAATTAGAAAAGAAAAAAGGTTTACGCCCAAAACACTATGGCTTTATCGCTCTTGGGCTGTTATTGCTTTTTGCAGCCTACCAACTGATTTTCGCTACCTCCGTATCGACCTTTAGGACCGAAAAAGACAAACTTTCCATTGCGGAAGTGACCCAAGGCAAGTTCGATGACTATATTACTATTAATGGTAATGTGGCCCCCATAGCCACTATTTACATGGATGCATATGAAGGTGGACGTGTCGAGGAGAAACTTATCGAAGAAGGGGCTATGGTAAAAAAAGGGGATATCATTCTGAAATTGGATAATATAAATCTCTATGAGCAGATATTGCAGAGCGAAAGCGGATTGGCATTGAAACAGAACGATTTGCGTACAACAAAATTGACGTTTGATTCTAGACAAGTAGAAGGTAGAAAATCGTTAGCCACAGCCAGCACGGAACTACAACGTTTAAAAAGGAATTTTGAACAGAACGAGGCCCTGTTCAAGGAAGAACTGATATCAAAAGAAGCGTATCAACTATCTAAAGAAAACTACGAGCTATCTCAAAAACAATATGATATCGTGAAAGAACAGACCGAAAACGATGATGAACTGAGAAAAACTTCCTTACCCGTTTTGGAGACGGATCTGAATCGCATGCAAAAAACCTTGGGCATGGTCTATCAAAGGCTCGATCACTTGAATGTGCGCGCTCCTGCCGATGGTCAATTGGGCTTTTTGGATGCAGAAATAGGTCAAAGCATATCCCAAGGCCAACGTATCGGTCAGATCAATGTGCTGACCGATTATAAGATAGAGGCGACTATTGACGAGCATTATATAGATAGGGTAGTTCGTGACCTTACCGCAATATTGGAACGTAACGGGGAAGAATATCCATTGCGGTTGCGAAAGGTTTATCCAGAAGTCCGTAACGGCAAGTTCAAGGTGGATCTTGTTTTTACCGATAAAAAACCGGAAACCATCCGCACGGGACAAAGCTATAACATCAAATTACAATTGGGAGAATCTTCCGATGCATTGCTATTGCCAAAAGGAAGTTTCTTCCAAAGTACTGGCGGCCAATGGATTTTCGTTGTGGGTCAGGATGGTGTCGAGGCACTAAAACGCCCTATCAGAATCGGGAAGCAAAATTCAAGGTATTACGAAGTCCTCGAAGGTTTGGATGCTGGGGAAAAAGTGATTACAAGTAATTACGATAGTTTCGGTGAGGCAGAACGGATAGTATTGAAATGAAAAGTCCTCCCCCAAGCCCTTCTTAATAAGGAGGGACTGAGGAAAGTGTTAAAATTGAAAGAATAAGAAAACAAAATAAAAGCATATTGTCACTTCGAGCGAAGTCGAGATGTCTTTATATATTCAATATTCAAAAAAAGAACAAATGATAACAATCCAAAATTTAAAAAAGAGCTTTAAGACCGAGGAAGTGGAGACCTTGGCATTGAACAATGTAAACATGAAAATCGAGGTTGGTGAGTTTGTCGCCATCATGGGACCTTCTGGTTGTGGAAAATCCACTTTGCTAAACATTATCGGTATGCTCGATAATCCCACAGAGGGCAGTTACAATTTTGCGGGCAACGAAGTGGGCGGACTCAAGGAAAGTCAACGCACACAACTACGTAAAGGAAACCTAGGTTTCGTTTTCCAAAGCTTTAACCTTATTGATGAGTTAACGGTCTATGAGAATGTTGAGCTGCCATTGATCTATATGAAGATGAACAAAGGCGAACGCAAAGAAAAGGTGATGACGGTTTTGGAACGTATGAAAATTGCCCATAGAGCGAAACACTTTCCACAGCAACTATCTGGTGGGCAACAACAACGAGTAGCTATTTCAAGAGCTGTGGTAACAAAACCAAAATTGATCCTTGCGGATGAGCCTACAGGTAACCTAGACTCTAAAAATGGAATAGAGGTAATGAAGCTGTTGACCGAGTTGAACCAAGAAGGTACCACGATAGTAATGGTTACCCACTCCGACAGAGATTCGCATTATGCGCATCGTGTGATCAATTTATTTGATGGTCAGGTAGTTACAGAGAGCCAGAATAGGGCTCTTGGGGCTATGATTTAAGCCTTAGTCCCCAATATGACAATATTTTAGAGTTTATACATCAATCAAACCTTCCATGTTTAAGAACTATATCAAAATTGCTTGGCGAAGTTTAAAAAGGCAACCTTTTTTTACGTTTCTAAATACCTTCGGACTTGCCATAGGCATGGCCGGGGCTCTTCTCATTTCACTATATATCTATGATGAATTGAGTTATGATAAGATGTTTGCCGATGTGGATCGTATACACAGAATTAATGTGGATATAAAATTTGGAGGGGACGCTAGAAAATATGCTGTGAGTCCGGCTCCAATGGCAAATGCTTTAAAAAGTGATTTTTCAGAAGTGGAATTGGTCACTAGGTTTAGGACTAGGGGCAGTACATTGGTAAAAAAAATGGATGCCCAAGCCAATGTAAAGGAAGAGCAGACCACGTATGTGGATCCTACCTTTTTTGAAATGTTTGGTGTAAAGTTGTTGGCAGGAGATCCAAAAACGGCACTAAAAGACCCTAACACGTTAGTATTAACCAAAACAGCGGCAGAGAAGCACTTTGGAATAGACAATGCAGTTGGTCAGATTCTATTGTTGAACAATGATGAATCCTACACTGTTACAGGTGTTATCGAGGATTTACCCCAAAATTCATTTTTAAGGGATTATACGGTTTTTGAATCAATGGAAGGGTATAATGATGCTGATATTGTCAACTGGGGCAGTAACAATTATAATACGTTCATTAAACTTATTCCTTCTGCCAATGTGGAAGATATACAAGAACCATTACAAGGGTTTTTAGGAAAATATGTGATACCAGGGGTGCAAAAATTTATGCCAGGTGTTACGGAAGAGCAATTTAAAGCCACCGGAAATTATTTGGTATATAGTACAATACCTCTTACGGATATTCATTTGAATTCCAATTTGGTAGCGGAAATGACTGCCAATAATGATATACAAACTATTTATATTCTGTCCTTTATTGCCATTTTTCTTATTGTTTTGGCTAGTGTCAATTTTATGAACCTTTCCACTGCACAATCATTAAAAAGGGCCAAAGAAGTAGGTGTTCGCAAAACGCTGGGCTCCAATAAAAAGGATTTGGTGCGACAGTTTTTGGTAGAGTCAGGATTAATCTCCCTCCTATCTTTAGTATTGGCATTACTCATGGCCATGATAGCCTTGCCCTTTTTTAATACGTTGGCGGCAAAGGATATTTCAATTCCATTTTTAAATCCATTTTTCTGGTCGATATTACTAGGGTCTGTTTTGCTTTTAGGATTATTTGCGGGTAGCTACCCTGCATTTTTCATGTCGAGGTTCATGCCGGTCAAAGTTCTCAAAGGAGGAGGCCAAAGCAGTGTTGGCGGAGGAGGGATACGAAATGCCCTTGTAGTATTTCAGTTTTCTATTTCTATTTTCTTGATTATAAGCACATTAGTGGTATATCAGCAATTAAAGTATATCCAAGGAAAAGATCTAGGTTTTTCAAAAGACCAAGTGCTAATTGTTAATGATGTGTATACCGCTGGTAGTAAGGTTACTTCTTTTAAGGAACAGGTGAAGCAATTGGGCTTCGTTAAAAATGCAACATTAAGCAGTTATTTTCCAACTACATCCAGTAGAAGTGATACGACTTTCAGTCCAGAAGAAGGACTTAGCGACCAGGAAAATGCAGTAAGCATGCAGACTTGGGGAGTAGATTACGATTACGCTTCCACCATGGATTTTGAATTTGTGGCGGGGCGGGATTTTGATAGAAATTTCGGGAATGACTCTACCGCTATCATTGTTAATGAGACTGCAGTAAAGGTGATGAGGTCAACTCCCAAAGAGGCAATTGGATTGCGGTATTCTCCCGATTTTAATTCAGAAAATCCATCGTATTTCACCATTATCGGGGTTGTTAAGGATTTTCATTTTGATTCGTTGAGAGAAGAGATAGATGCCTTAAGCCTTCATTTATCAAATAGATCCTACGCCATGGCCATAAAAATAGAGGCTGGTTATTTTGAAAATGCTATTTCTAGTATTGAAGGAATCTGGAATACCATTGTTCCCGGGGAGCCCTTTAATTACTACTTCATGGAAGATTCTTTCAATGACACCTACCAAAGCGAACGTAGATTGGGTAATATTTTTATCATTTTCACTATACTTTCGTTGCTAATAGCATGTTTGGGATTATTTGGGTTAGCTGCTTTTAATGCCGAAAAACGGGTAAAGGAAATTGGGGTGCGAAAAGTGTTAGGGGCCAGCGTAAGTCAGATATCAATAAAGCTTACTTTGGATTTCTTAAAACTCGTTGCCATATCTATTTTAATTTCTCTACCACTGGGATGGTATGTCATGAACAAATGGTTGGAAGATTTCACGTATCGTATAAACATTCCATGGTGGGTATTTGTACTGGCGGCTTTCTTGGCAGTTTTAATATCAGTACTTACGGTAAGCTATCAAAGTATCAAAGCTGCTATCGTAAATCCGGTTAAAAGTTTACGATCAGAATAATGACATCATCAATCATGTTTAAGAACCATATCAAAATTGCTTGGAGAAGTTTAAAAAAGCAACCCTTTTTTACGTTTCTAAATACATTCGGTCTTGCCATTGGTATGGCTGGGGCGCTTCTCATATCATTATATATTTATGATGAATTGAGTTATGATAAGATGTTTGCCGATGCAGATCGCATTTACAGAATAGATGCTGATATCAAATTTGGAGGTGCTGAAGTTAAGGCCGCTCAAGCAGCTCCACCTATGGCAGCAGCCTTGAAAAAAGATTATTCACAAGTGGAATCCACTATGAGGTTCAGAACACTTGGCAGCATGCATATTAAAAAAACAGGTAGCGATACGAACACCAAAGAATTGTATGTCACCTATGCGGATTCAACTTTCTTTGAATTTTTTGGAATCGACTTATTGGAGGGAGATGCCAAAACGGCATTGACTGGTCCAAATTCATTAGTGTTGTCAAAAACTGCTGCAGAGAAGCAGTTCGGAAATGATAGTGCATTGGGTCAGAACATTGTATTAAATAATACCGATACCTATACGGTAACAGGTGTAGTTGATGATTTACCGAAGAATTCATTTTTAAATGAGTACAGTATTTTTTTGGCAATGTCGGGCAATGTGGCTTCCCGTGAAGAACTATGGGGAAGCAATAACTATTTTACGTTTATCAAGCTCATCCCAGAAGCATCGGCAGAAGATTTTCAAGAACCTTTACAAGGTATGTTGGAAAAATATATGCTGCCTTGGGCTCAAAAATATTTTCCAGGCATGACGGCAGAATCGTTTGCGGCGTCAGGCAATTATATTAGGTATCATACGATGGCATTGACCGATATACACTTGCATTCAGATAAGCAAACAGAGATGAGGGCAACTAGTAATATACAAGATGTCTATATTCTCTCATTTATAGGATTATTCTTAATTATATTGGCATGTGTTAATTTTATGAATTTATCTACAGCACACTCCCTAAAGAGAGCTAAAGAAGTTGGGGTTCGTAAAACTTTGGGGTCCAATAAATTGAATTTAATGTTTCAATTCTTGACCGAATCAGGGTTAATTGCCTTTATTTCGCTCATAACGGCCCTTTTGATTACGGTTGTTATGCTTCCTTTTTTCAATCATCTTGCTGGAAAGTCCATCGCCATTCCATATGCAAATCCTTTATTTTGGTTGATTCTTGTAATCACGACCCTTGTTCTTGGACTGTTATCGGGAAGTTATCCTGCTTTTTTCATGTCTAGGTTTACGCCTGTAAAAACACTTAAAGGTGAAACAAAAGATAGTGCAGGCGTTGGAAGAGTGCGTAATACTTTGGTCGTTTTTCAATTTGCCATTTCAATTTTTCTAATTGTAAGTACCATGGTCGTTTTTCAGCAATTGAATTATATGCAGAATAAAGACCTCGGCTTTTCAAAAGACCAAGTACTATTGATTAGTGATACATTTTCCCTTGGATCAAAAGCAGAGGCATTTAAAGAGGAAATTCTAAAGCAGGTAAATGTTAAAAATGTAACCCTTAGCAATTATTACCCAACCCCATCCTGGCGTTCCAATAGTTCTTTTTTTGAAGAAGGCTCCAGAGAACAAGAGAACGCTATTCAAATGCAGACTTGGGACGTAGATACCGATTACATCCAAACTTTACAGATGGAACTTGTAGCTGGCCGTAATTTCAATAAAAAGGTTCCAACAGATTCTTCGGCAGTAATTATTAACGAAGCCACTCTTTCTACTTTAAATGTTACGGCAGAGGAGGCCTTGGGGTTACGTATTTCTGAAGACATTGAATTGGAAGTGCCTTCGTTTTATACAATTATTGGAGTGGTTAAAAATTTTCATTATGAATCATTATGTGAAAATATAGGAGCCCTAGGTCTTTTTATAGAAGATGCCAAAGAAAACATGGCGGTTAGATTATCGGCTGCTAATCATTCAAATACAATTGCTGAAATTGAACATACATGGAATGAAATGGCGCCAGGGCAACCTTTTACTTATAGCTTTATGGACGAGGCTTTCTTCAAGACCTATGAAGCAGAGCGAAAGTTGGGCCAAATATTCTTCATCTTTACTATTCTATCCATTTTTATTGCTTGTCTGGGATTATTTGGATTAGCTGCCTTCAATGCCGAAAAGCGCACAAAAGAAATAGGCGTTAGAAAAGTTTTAGGAGCTACTGTAGGTCAAATCTCGTACCGGCTTACAGTAGATTTTCTAAAATTGGTAGGTGTTGCCATTTTGATTGCATTGCCGATAGGGTGGTTTGCAATGAACAAATGGCTTGAAGATTTTTCATACCGTATCGAAATAGGCATTGGAATTTTTGTTTTAGCAGCCTTTCAGGCAATTATGGTAGCAGTTGTAACGGTAAGCTATCAAAGTATCAAAGCGGCCATTGTCAACCCGGTTAAAAGTTTACGTTCAGAATGAAACATATAAGTATAAATTGACTCTTTACTATAGAAAGGGCCAATATCAAAAAACATTAATCAAAAACATCAATCATGTTTAAAAACTATATAAAAATCGCTTGGAGAAACCTTATAAAAAACAAGGCCTATTCCACCATAAATATTGGCGGACTGGCATTGGGCATGGCGGTTACGCTAATCATAGGGCTTTGGATGCAAGACGAGCTATCTCATAACGATTATTTTACCGGTAAGGATAGGATTGCGCAGGTATTCCAGTCGCAGACTTTTAATGGTGAGACAGGAACGGGCCCAGCCATCCCACGACCTTTGGAAAAGGCATTAAGAGAAGGGTATGGCGATAATTTTAAGCACCTGATTATGGCCACCTGGACCAACGATCGATACCTTAAATATAAAGAAACCAGCATATCTAGATCTGGGAACTATATGCAGGAAGCCGCTCCGGAATTATTTAATCTGGAAATTATTAAAGGTGAGAAAGATGGGCTGAGAGAGATAAATTCCATTATGCTTTCTGAATCAACCGCTAAGACGCTTTTTGGCAGTGAAGAACCAATTGGGAAAGTAGTTGAGGTTAATAGCCAATATAATCTAATGGTTTCAGCTGTATACAAAGACATTCCGTTTAACAACACTTTTAATGACACAGAATTCATAATTCCCTGGGAACAATATCTTAATGCAAATGAGTGGGCTAGAAATGCTGAAGATAATTGGGGAAACAATTCGTATCAGATGTTCGTACAAATTGCTGACAATGCCAATATGGAGCAAGTTACCGCCAAGATCAAGGATGTAAAAAAAACCCTTAACGAAGATTCAGCAGAGTTTAATCCACAGCTCTTTCTGTTCCCCATGAAAGACTGGCACCTTAAAGGTAATTTTGAAAATGGAAAGCAAGTGGGCGGACGTATAAAAAACGTATGGTTATTTGGCATCATTGGTGTTTTTATCTTGCTTTTAGCCTGTATTAATTTCATGAACCTAAGTACCGCACGTTCCGAAAAAAGAGGGAAGGAAGTTGGTATTCGCAAGTCAATTGGTTCCCAAAGAGGACAGTTGATATATCAATTTTTAAGTGAGTCGTTTCTCGTGGTATTGTTTGCATATTTGCTCGCGATTGTACTTGTGCTTCTATCAATTAATGGATTTAATGATTTAGCTAGAAAAGAGATTGCCTTTCCATGGAGCAATCTTACTTTTTGGGTTATTTCATTACTATTTATTCTTATTACAGCATTGATGGCTGGTAGTTACCCAGCCTTATACCTGTCTTCATTTAAACCTGTTGATGTTTTAAAGGGAACTTTTAAAGTTGGAAAATATGCAGGATTACCCAGGAAGATATTGGTTGTAGTGCAGTTTACCGTTTCCGTGGCCTTTATAATAGGGACGGTCATTGTGATGCAGCAAATTAATTATGCAAAAAACAGACCTGTAGGGTATGATAAACAGGGATTGATTCAAGTCCCAGTAATGAGTGAGGATTTTACAGGAAAATTTGAATTGATGCGAAGTGAGTTCATTGAATCGGGTGCAGTGTCACAAATGTCTGCGTCTAGCGCTCCGACAACAGCAGTTTGGTCTAATTTTAGCGGATATACGTGGGAAGGAAAACCAGAGGGATTTCAGGAAGATTTTGCCTGGACGCAGGTATCTCCCGAATTCGCAAGTTCATTGAATCTAAAAATAATGGCAGGGCGCGATTTCTCCAGGGAATTCGCTACTGATTCCAATGCAGTTCTTATTAATGAGACAGCAGTAAAATATATGGGTCTTGCAAATCCGGTCGGCAAATATCTCAAAGATAGCGCTGAAGAGGATCCAAATGAGCCATTGAAAATAATAGGTGTTGTTAAGGACATGATTGTGCAATCGCCCTATGAACCAGTCAAACAAGCTGTATATGCCTATGATAAAGATGATAGTGCCAGTTATTACAATATGAGATTGAACCCCAATCAAAGTGCTGGAGAAAACCTGGCTGTAATAGAGCGGGTGTTCAAAGAGCATTTTCCCGATATTCCATTTCAATATGATTTTGTAGATCAAGAATATGGTAAAAAGTTTGCAGCTGAAGAAAGAATAGGAACCTTATCAGGCATTTTTACGGCCTTGGCGATTCTCATTAGCTGTTTGGGGCTGTTTGGCTTAACCTCTTTTGTAGCAGAACAGCGTACAAAGGAAATAGGGGTGCGAAAAGTGTTGGGCGCTTCGGTTTTCAATATTTGGAACATGCTCTCTATAGACTTTTTGAAGATGGTAACCATCTCTTGTTTTATAGCAATTCCCATTTCCTATTATATAATGAACGGTTGGCTGCAAGACTACCCGTACCGCGTCATTTTAGAATGGTGGATTTTTGTATTGGCTGTCATTGGGGCAATGGGCGTAACGATATTTACGGTAAGCTTTCAGGCAATAAAAGCGGCAAGGGCAAACCCGGTCAAAAGTTTAAGAACGGAATAAATCCTATAATACTGACCTCTCGAGCGCAGTCGAGAGGTCACCTTACCACGTGCCGTTTCGTGGCGGTATTCTGCAATAGTACCAAAAGAGCCTTTAGAGTTATTTACAATTAAAGCTTTTCTGATTTGCACACAGATCATAGTCAAAATTAGTTTTGATATCCTTTGGAACAAACTTATGTGTATTTGATAAATCTTTATTTTTTGCAGAATGCATCATTCATAAAGAGGCTCTGCTAACGGTCATTCATTGTCTTTCCCTTTTCAAAAACAAAAAATCGAATGATAAAATGACATATCTTTTTTCTTCCCTTATCACAGGCCCATGCAGATAATTAGCCCGTAATACAGGACGAGGCTTGTAATATCTAAAAATCACCATTTTTTCAATCCCAGCAATTTCTCGCCCAACTCTGATAATTTCGCTCTTTCGTATTTCGTTTGTTCCCAATTTCGGGGATCACCCGGAAAGGCATATCCTTCCGGAGCAAGGCGGTTCTTCCAAGAATTGATCCGCCATTCTTTAAGGGCCTCGTTATATTCCTGTGCCGGCATCATTGAAATGTACTGGGCAATCCGTACACCATTATCGGAATTATTGGGTCTGATGCCATGCGGCTGAGAACTGTTGAAAATCAACAGATCGCCTGCCTCCATGGAGACTTTCACCAGTTTGTCCTCAAGCCCCGTAACATCGGGCTTAAAATGATCTCGATCTTCGGGTTGCGTAAGTTTCCATGTATCGTAGTTTCTGAACAACCAAGGAATACATTGAAATCCTCCCATATTCAGATCCGTCTGGTCGGTCAACGCCAACACTCCTTGAACGTTTTGTGGCTTGGTTTCCGGGTCGTAATCCCAATGGATAAACCCTTTATACTCATGGCCAGGACGCATAGGGAAATTCAAATTTGCCCTATCTATGGTTACCCACAGTTTTTCGGTTCCCCAAATATCGACAAAGGCGTCATAGACCCGTTTCATTTGACGGTTGTTCCATAGGTACTGGTGATTATATACCTCTACCATTCCGGTACCTGCAAGTTCCTTCATTTTCATTTCAGCGCGGGCCACAGTGTACCAGGTTTCCTTATCATTAGGGTCCTTTTCCTCGAATTCCCATAGAAATTTTGCGGTGATTTTTGCCTGTTCACTGGGAACTGCAGCTTTAATGACAACATAGCCGTTCTCTTTCCAAAAATTCCATTGATTCAAGGACAAGACCTTAAGTGAATTGGCAGTTGCGTCTTTTCGTAATTTGGCCTTGCTACTTTTTGCGGTAGAGGGATTACCGGGAATTTCTTTGTGGTCATTGCTGGGAATCATTGTTCGGTCTGTTTTTTCCATGATCTATGAATTAAAAATTTAATTAGTACAAGAGAATATGTTCTTTTATTTTGAAATGTTATACGTCATTGATATTGAAATTAATATGTGTGTGCTATTTGATCCTTATTAGGTTCTTTTTTCCTAAATAGGAGGTTTTGGGTTGCTGAATTAAATGCCGCTGCTTCGGCAACTGTCCTAGTTTCATTGCGTTGGGACAGGTCTACCTTCCTTGTTTCAAAAGATGGTCTGATACATATAATGGCACAATTGCATGTATATTCTTTGGAGTTTAGCAATTGATTTTAAGCACATTAATTCTGGTTTTTTAGAATTCCTATCTTTTTCTCCATATTTGAGGTGATTCGCTATCACTAAATCCAGAACTACATCAAATTATCATTACAAAGATCAGCAGGAAACTTTGGGGAAAGTTTAATATGGTTAGCCAAAACTTGTACTAAATTGATATTTTAATGTATTTTAGGGATTATATACGCTATTATTTTAAATCATTCTCATGAAAGTTCAACTCGAGACCATCACTAATAAGGTGAACAGATCGTTCAGTATGATGTTCAACCCTAGGTTGAGCGATCTATTCTTTTGGCATTTCCACCCAGAATATGAATTGGTTTATATAGAAGGGGCAGATGGCACCCGTCACGTAGGGAATCATATTTCGGCCTATAATGGGAGTGACCTGGTACTGATAGGATCAAATATCCCTCATTTAAATTTTGACTATGGGGTTGATTCGGATTATAGAAAAGTGGTTGTTCATCTGAAGAAGGAATTGGTAGAAACTCATTTTCACGGAACACCGGAATTGTTGTTGATCAATACCATGTTCCAAAAATCAAAACATGGCCTGGCCTTTCGGGAAAAACTAAAAAGAACTCTTGGGGAAAAACTGTTCGCTTTGGAAGGTCTATCACCCATCAAACAATATATGCAATTGCTTGAAATATTACATGTGTTATCCATTTCCGAGGAGGTTGAACTTTTACATGACCTGCCTTATGACAATCAGGTAAGCGATAAGGATCAGAAAAGGATCAGCACTATTTTTGCCCATATCGATAAAAACTATCAAGGTAAAATAGAACTTCAAGAGGTGGCAGAGCTCAGTCATATGACAAAAGAAGCGTTCTGTAGATACTTCAAGAAAATGACGAAGTACACCTTTACCGAATTTTTAAACCGGTACCGCATTAGTCAAGCGAAACGTGATCTGATGTCTAGTAAAAGTGTGAGTGATGCCTGTTTTGCTTCAGGCTTTGAAAGTCTATCTTATTTCAACCGTGTTTTCAAGAAAATCACCGATGTAAATCCCAGGGAGTTTCGAAATAAACATTTGAAGCGAGAGAGGTAGTTGCTGAGCTTTGTGATAAGTTAGTTTCGGTTGACCAATTAAGAAATCTGCTACTTTTTGGCATATGCCAAAAAAAATAGCCCACCAAAACAATGCTTCAGTGAACTATCTTCAATCATAACCTTATCTAACAACTCAATAACTTTTGATTGTATCTAGTTGCTATTTTTACTTCTCGATTTAAAACTATATATAAATTTTCATAAAAAGTTGTCAATGGTGATCTTTTTTATGTCAAAAATTAAGGTATTTAATATGAAATCGATTTCGGTTGATAAGTTTTCCAACTTAGTGCTTCTTTTGATCATTGACTAGGTGTGATCACTAGGAATGTAGCATTGATGGTTAGTGAGGACCCAAGAAAGCCTTTCGATTTGTTTTAATTTAAAGGATACTCCCAAAGCATACGGAATCCCTATATAGAGTGTGTAATTTTTAAAAATTATTCTATATTTACGACTATCAGAACTTTTATTTACACTTCTCTCCAAATTGTTTTGATAAGGATATGCTTGTCAAAATAGCAATGAAATTGGTTTCTATGGTGCAAAAGCGTAAACTAGGTTTTTTGGAAACTTGGAAAATGGGTCTTGGTTTTTTGGGAATCCAATCTGGATTTACCGAATGTTGCGCCAATACAGAACACTGTTTTTTGGGGTCCAAGGGGACTAATGTACAATACATCCCAACAGTTTGGGGTTCCTATTCGACAACCGCGTTGAAGTCTCCATATTTAGGAGGTTATTTCAGTGACGGTACAAGAATCAATTCAATAAAAGGAATGTCCCATGTTTTTTGGAAATCCCAATTGGCAACGTCCATGGTCTTTAGCCCAATACTGAGCAAAATATTCAAAAACGAACTTGTTTATGCCCTTATGGTAGGTGGTTTATCTATGATTCTAGCTGGACTAATGACCTTTAGGGTAGATGATGATTCTAGATTTGAGATGGGGACAATGGGATAGAAAATAGTATCATTAAAAAATGTATATTGAATTCAATAAATATCTTATAGCACAACTAAACCGAATTATATTATGTTAAGACAACATCGCGTAGTAATAGAAAATATAGCACCTCAACTGGAATGTGGCAGTTTCTTTATCAAAAGGATCGTTGGGGAAACGGTCACGGTTACCGCGAATGTGCTCCCTGATGGACATGATATTATCCAAGTAGTGGTTGTGTGTAAACATGAAGACGATAAACATCCCACAAATATTCATATGAGGCATTTGGGGAACGATGAGTACACAGGCTCTTTTAAAGTAGACAAACAAGGTTTTTTTGAATATAGTGTACAGGGCTGGGTAGATTACGCCCTAAACTGGCAACACGGGATTGAAGCCAAGATAAAGGATGGGCAACATGTAAAAAGTGAGTTGTTGGATGGGATACAATACCTTAAATACATTTCCAATTTGGTATCCTCCAGTGATAAGGAACAAGTGCTCCAATGGTTGAGGGAATTTGAAGATGAGCATGCCTATGATAAAGCGGTGAAAGTGGCTACCTCCAAAAAGTTGTGCCGAATGTTCATAGAGCATCCACAGCGTTTATTTGCAAATTCAAGCAAAACCTTACAGGTATATGTAGATCGCAAAAAAGCCAATTTTAGCACATGGTATGAATTTTTCCCCCGATCCGCTGCTTTGGAACCTGGAAAACATGGCACCTTTAAAGATTGTGAACGATTATTGCCACGAATAGCGGGCATGGGGTTCGATACGCTTTATTTTCCCCCTATCCATCCCATTGGGGAAAAGAACAGAAAGGGAAAGAACAATGCCACCAACGCCAGAGATGGGGATTCAGGCGTGCCTTGGGCCATAGGGTCCCATTTGGGAGGCCATAAGTCCATCCATCCTGAATTGGGTACAGAGGCCGATTTTAAAGATTTAATACAAAAGGCCAATGGACATGGGATTGAAATAGCTTTGGACCTCGCTTTTCAGGCTGCCCCCGACCATCCCTATATCACGGACCACCCAGAATGGTTTAGAAAAAGGCCGGATGGTACCATGCAATATGCCGAAAATCCTCCTAAAAAATATCAGGATATTGTCAACTTTTATTTTGAAACCAAGGCGTACAAGGAATTATGGGAAGAGTTGCTCAGCGTGGCCCTACATTGGGTCAATTGTGGGGTGAATATTTTTCGGGTAGACAACCCGCATACGAAACCCTATTATTTTTGGGCGTGGTTGATAGCTGAAGTCAAAAAGAAACACCCAGATGTGTTGTTCCTTGCGGAGGCCTTTTCAAGGCCTAAGGTAATGCAGCAATTGGCCAAACAGGGCTTTTCACAATCCTATAGTTATTTTACTTGGAGAGTGGACAAAGATGAGCTTATGGAATATTTGACCGAGCTGACACAGTCGGAAATGAAGGAATATTACCGTCCTAATTTTTGGCCCAACACTCCGGATATCAATCCCTATCACCTACAGGGCGCCAACGAGACCATGCACCTTATCAGATACGTTCTTGCAGGCACCCTTTGTGGTAATTTGGGAATTTATGGTCCAGTCTATGAATACATGGATTCAGATGCCATGCCCGGGAAAGAAGAGTATCTCAACTGCGAAAAATACGAGATAAGATACTGGGATTGGACCCTTGAAAACAAAATCACCTATCTGATCACTAAAATAAACGCGGCGCGCAAGAAACACGCATCCCTGCAGCAGACAAACAATATTCAATTTTGTCATATAGAGAATAATAATTTGATCGCCTTTTATAAATGGAGCGAGGATGGATCGGATGAGACCTTGACGGTCATCAACCTTGATTCAAATCATACGCAGCAAGGTTTTGTTCAGCTACCGTTGAAATCTCTGGGAATTAACCCGGGGCATCCATTGAGCATGAGGGATGCAATTACAGGAAACAGGTATAATTGGAGTACGGAATGGAATTATGTGGAATTAAATCCCACGCTACCATTTCATGTCTTCCACATAAATAAGTAGAGAATGGGAAAAGCAAAGAAAGATTCTATAGCACAACCCCCATATACATTTGATGTTCCATGGGAAGGGTTGATGGAGGACGAAAGATTCACTAAGGCCTTTTTGTCCGATGTGCTTGAAAACTATATTGTGAAGCAGCGTTGGTATGGCGGCAAGGCCAGTAAGTTGAAATATATTGAACTTCAAAAATATTTTAGGATCCAACAAAATGAACAGGTCTATTATGGTTTGTTGCTAGAGGTAAATTTTGAAGAAGCTTTTTTTCAACATTATTTTTTGCCCATTGCCTTTATTTCTGATGGGAGCTTCGATGAGAAGGAACGTATCCTACCATTGTCCATAAAGGATCAGGAAGGATTTATCGTTGATGCCCTTAATTTGGAGGCGTTCAGGAAACTGGTTTTTGAACGTATAGTCAATTCCGTCCCAAATGATACTACAAAGGTGAGGTATCATAAAAGCGTAAATTTCCACGATACCGAATATGTTTCTTCCCGATTCATGGGTCTGGAACAGAGCAATACCTCCATTATTATCAATGATAGATCAGTCATCAAATTCTTTAGGCGCATCTATTCGGATAAAAATCCGGACTATGAAATGAGCTGTTTCCTATCGGAGCAAAAAGGGTATAAAAATACGCCTGCCTATCAAGGGAGTATCAATGTGGTTGAGGACGACTTCAATATCACCGTGGCCCTTATGCAGGAATTGGTTCCCAATCAGGGAGATGCTTGGGATTATATGCTAAAGGAATTAAAAAAGGTTTTTGGTAATCTAGAGTATAAGAAAATAAATATTGATAGGTTACCGGAAGTGCCCATTTTTGCAAGTCTTGGAATCAACGATGTGCCTCATCAGATTATAGATTGGGCTGGCCTCAATATATTTCTCAAACTTCAGGTTTTGGCCAAACGAACGGCAGAAATGCACATTGCTCTGGGATCCGAGTTTGGGGACACTGCCTTTACGCCTACCCATTTTAATGGGGACTATGAGGTTTGGCTAAAGAATAGGTTGCTCTATCAATTCCAGAACCGACTTAATATTGTAGAGAACAACATGCATCGTTTAAAGGGACTTTCCTTGGATCTAGGGAAGGAGTTTTTAGAACGTAAAAACGAAATCCGAAAGCGATTCGTCAATTTTGATTGGACCAAGCTAAAGGGAGAACGGATACGAATCCATGGGGATTATCATTTGGGACAGATTTTGGTGAAGGACGATGATTTTTATTTATTGGATTTTGAAGGGGAACCGGAAAGCACCATTAGGGACCGAAAGGTGAAACAACCCCCCTTAAAAGATGTGGCCGGAATCTTCCGTTCCTTTCATTATGCTATATATTCAACTATATTTAGCCATGGAGAGGAATACCCTTATAGCCAACAAGAATTGTTCAAGGCCGGGGAAATTTTGTACCGCTACTTTATAGGTGTTTTTATGGGCAGTTATGTTGGATTGGTAAGGGAGCACAATCTGAATATCGGGTACTCCCAGGAGCGGATATTTATCTTGAAGTACTGTATGCTGGAGAAAGCCGTTTACGAATTGGGATATGAAATGAATTCAAGGCCTCAATGGGCAGTAATTCCCCTGCAAGGGATAATGAGTATAATTAACGAGTCAAATTAGTAGGATACATGGGAAAAGTCATACCACATAGTTTATTTTCAGAGTTCGATATAAACTTGTTCAAGGCAGGGAAACACTATAGGTTATACCATAAATTAGGGTCACACCCCATTGAAGTAGATGGGGTAAAGGGCACTTATTTTGCCGTTTGGGCCCCCACGGCCAAATCAGTCTCGGTGGTCGGAAATTTCAATTATTGGCTGGAAGGGGACCATAAATTAAATGTGCGCTGGGACGGCAGCGGGATTTGGGAAGGCTTTGTGCCAGGAGTTGGACAAGGTGACGTATATAAATATAAAATACATTCCAATAACTATGATATGAAAACGGAAAAGGCGGATCCCTTTGCAAGGTCCTGTGAGCACCCGCCAAAGACCGCGTCTGTAGTTTGGGACGACGACTACAAATGGAAAGATTCTGCTTGGATGGGATATAGGGCAGATAAAAATGGCCTGGACAGACCTTATGCCGTTTACGAGGTGCATTTGGGGTCCTGGAAAAAGAAAAACGACAAAGAATTTTTGACCTATACAGAGATGGCGGAGGATTTGGTGGCCTACGTAAAGGATATGGGATTTACCCACGTAGAGTTTATGCCCATCATGGAATTTCCTTATGACCCCTCTTGGGGTTACCAACTTACCGGATACTTTGCGCCTACCAGCCGTTTTGGAACTCCTGCAGAATTGAAACTATTGGTGGATAAAATGCACCAGAACGATATTGGGGTCATTTTGGACTGGGTGCCTTCCCATTTTCCTGAAGATGCCCATGGACTAGGCTTCTTTGACGGGTCCCATTTATATGAGCATCCCGATAGAAAAAAGGGATATCACCAAGATTGGAAGAGCCTTATTTTTAATTACGGGAGAAATGAGGTGAAGGCCTTTTTGATCAGTAATGCCCTATATTGGTTAGACCAGTATCATGTGGATGGGTTGAGGGTGGATGCCGTGGCCTCTATGCTTTATTTGGATTATTCCCGTGAAGATGGGGAATGGGATCCCAATATGTATGGGGGGAATGAAAATTTGGATGCCATAGCCTTCATCAAAGAGCTAAATGAAGAAGTGTACAAGAGTTTTGATGGCGTACAGACCATCGCAGAAGAATCAACAGCATTTCCTGGCGTATCCAAGCCCATAAACATAGGTGGACTTGGGTTTGGTATGAAATGGATGATGGGATGGATGCATGATACCCTGACCTATTTTAAAAACGAACCCATCTATAGGAAGCATCATCAGGATGATATTACCTTTAGTATGACCTATGCCTTTACCGAAAACTTCATGCTTCCCTTTTCCCATGATGAGGTGGTGTACGGGAAGCAGTCTCTCCTTTACAGGATGCCCGGGGATGAGTGGCAACGTTTTGCCAACCTAAGATTGTTGTTGGGCTATATGTACACACATCCTGGGACAAAATTATTGTTTATGGGTGCTGAATTCGGTCAATCTTCGGAGTGGGATTTTGAAACGAGCCTCGATTGGCATCTACTGGAATATGATTTCCATTCGGGCGTACAACAATTGGTAAAGGATTTAAATAAAATTTACAAAAGCTATCCGGCCCTTTATGAAAAGCAGTTCAGTCCAGAAGGTTTTCAGTGGATCGATTATGGGGACCATGAACATTCAGTGCTGACCTATACCCGAAAGGGGCACGACAATAAGAACGATCTTTTCATCGCCTGTAATTTTACCCCTGTCCCTAGGGAGAACTACCGTATTGGGGTTCCAAAATCGGGACAGTTCAAAGAATTATTGAACAGTGATGACAAAAAATACGGGGGTAGTGGAATGACCAACAAGACCATAAAAGCATCCAACACCCCATGGAACGGGCTTGACAAATCTGTTAAAATCAATATTCCCCCGCTTGGCATCGTAATTTTCCAATAGATTTTGAAAGAAATAATACATTGAAAATGAATTTTTATAAGCCCTGTCCGGCGTTTTCCATGCTTAACGGAAAAAACGGACAGGGCTTTCTTTTTGGGGTAATTGGGTTAGGGGTTAAGCTCTATTTCATTTAAGAAAACAATAACGCGGAACATTTTTATTTGATCTGACATAATTATAATTTCACGTAAAAGACAAAGATATGATCGATTTAAATAATAAGGTAGCGTATATCACTGGAGGTTCTAAGGGGATTGGTTTTGGGGTAGCGGTGCAATTGCTCCGTGCCGGAATGAAGGTTGCCATTAGCGGGCGAAACATGGAAACGGTTAAAAAGGCGGCCAATGATCTGGGAAAACCGGACAATGTGTTGGCCATAACATCGGACGTTACCAAACACCAAGATGAAAAGGCAGCGGTAAAATCCATACTAGCGAAATGGGGGCATTTGGATGTGGTGCTTGCAAATGCAGGGGTAGGACATTTTGCGCCTGTGGATGAGCTCTCTGAGGACGAATGGCATCAGATGGTGAACACCAACCTCAATGGAGTCTTCCATACCTTAAAAGCGTCTGTTGAGGCCTTAAAGGCCTCCAAAGGGTATTATATTACCTTGGCAAGTTTGGCGGGAACAAATTTCTTTGCCAGCGGGGCAGGGTATAATGCCACAAAATTTGGGGTGGTTGGTTTTACCCAAGCCGCTATGTTGGATTTGCGGAAATACGATATTAAGGTATCCACTATAATGCCAGGCTCTGTTGCCTCGCATTTCAATGACCATGAACCATCTGAAGCGGATGCCTGGAAAATTCAGCCCGAGGATATAGGCGAACTGGTGTTGGACCTATTAAAAATGAATCCACGGACCTTGCCCAGTAAGATAGAGGTAAGGCCTACAAGACCTGATTTAAAATAAGGTTAGATCTCTTTTTCGGTAAAGGGAATGTCCGGATTGCAAATTTCAATAATAAGTGTTTGTAAGGCCGTGTAAAATAGGGCAATCGTTTCTTGGGTAATCAATGTATCCTTGTTTCGGTCGCCCTTTTTTGGTTTGGTGGCAAAGAGGAGGAGGCCTTCCTTTAGATTTTTGAATGAAATGATACCTGCTTCCAATTTTTGTATTGGTTGTTTGCTATTGTACATTAGTGCATAACAAAGTAATTGAAAGGCCTTGCTGAAGTCGTAGTTGGTGATAAGCTCTTCCCAATCATAGACTTCCACATCTTTTGATGCTACTTTTCCAGTTTTATAGTCTATAATCCTGAGAACGCCATCCCTTTCATCAATACGGTCCAATTTTCCCTTAAGGGCTATGGGAAAATCCAGCCCCTTAATTTCTAGCTTTGTGTTCCAACCCTCTTCCAGTCCCAAAATCTTTATATCATGGTCTTGGATTTCTTCATGTTCTGCTTTTATAAAGTTTTCAATATATTGGACCACTACATTAAAGGCTATCAAGTTCTTGCCCCTACTGATATCCCCATCGGCATAATTCAGTATAAAATGGGTTTTAACAACGGGTTTGATCAAGGGAAACAAAGAGTCTAGCCCATCCTTGGTAAGTGTCTTGCCTATGAACGGGATGTAGAGTTCTTCTAAAGAGTCATGAACGATGGTGCCGAAAGTATTGGCGGCTACGTTTTCTTCCACTTCATTTACATCATCGATTTTTAAAATGCTCCTCTTGTAGAAGTCGATTGGATTACGAATGTAATTCGTCAAGGAAGAGGGCGAAAATCCTTTTTCGGCCAAATTCTTGATTTTTCGCATGAGCAGCTCATCTTTTGGAATGGTATATACCTTTTTTATGGAGGTCTTAATTTCTGGGGCCGCAACTAGTTCTGTGATATCGCTACTTCTATTCTTGTCGGTCAGTAATTGGGCTATCAACCTACTTTTTTCACCTCCTTCCAATACGTCCGGTTCGGTATTGTACAAAATGTATACATGCTTTGCACGTTGTAACAGCCTGTAAAAATGATAAGTGTACACGGCATCCTTTTCTTTGTAGGTGGGCAGACCAAAGGCAATTTTTAGATCAAAGGGCAAAAAGGAATTATTGCTTTTGCCCGAGGGGAGTATTCCCTCATTGACAGAGGTTAAGATGACCGTCTCAAAATCGAGGTTCCTACTCTCCAGCATGCCCATAATCTGCAGTCCCTTTAAAGGCTCTCCCCTAAAGTCCAAGGTTTCGGATGATAGTAATTCCTTGTATAGACCGGTAAGGGATCTTAAATCTGATATATAAGGGTATTGCCTTACCAATTCGGACAATTGATTGAACAGCTCATGGAAACGGTATAAGTATTCCATTCCCAAATCCTGCGCGCCTGTTTTAAAGGAGTCTTTAAGACCGAGGATAATTTGGGAGCAAGTGTCCAGGAACGCTTTAATTGATTTGTTCTCCTTAAAAAAGAGATTGGGCATGTTCGTAATAGCTGTAGGGACAACGGAACTTATTTTATCATGGCTGATATAAGACCAATTTTTGGATTTTATGGCCTCACTTAGGACATAGGCACCGTCTATGTCATCTTGGGTCAAATATATTTTAGTATATGGATGGGATAGAAAATTGAGAAGGTCTTGATAGTACCACCCCTGTGGGTCCTTGTTTAAATAGAGTTCAAAGAACTGGGTAAAGAAACTTGCCAAGGGACTATTGTGCAAAGGATACCCCATGGTAATATTGATTCCTTCAATTTCTTCGGGAACGGAGTTCATGATAGGGTTGAGCAAGGTCTCGTCCCCTAATACCACGGCAGTATTCTTTAGCTGTTCTTTTTGTTGTGAATTTATTTTTGCTAAAAGGTACCCTACATATTTGGCCTGGGTAACGTTTTTGGGCAGCCCAACGATCTGGATTTCCTTTTTTTCAAGATAATGTGCTTTGAGCCCTTTTTTGGGCTTGTTGAGCAGGGAGTTCCAAGTTTTAAAATGCTGGCGAATAAAATGTCCGGCATCATGGATGTCATCTTCCAAAAAATAAGGGTCGATATCCCAGTATATTTCACTGTTAGAGGTTTCCAAAATCTCCTGTATTATTCTGGATTCAGCAGTATTTAAGGCATTAAAACCAATAAAAACGTGAATCGCTTTTGGTTTGGTGGCCAAATAAGCATGCAAATGTTCTGTTGCCTTGCGGTAGACCAAACCTTGGTGGCCAAGTCCTTTCTCCAATAATGATGAATTGAATGCTTCGTACAGGGCTGGTAATTTTTGCCAAAACTGTAAGTAATCCGTAATCATTCTGGTTTTTCCTTCTTGCAAAGACCAATGGTCTATTTCTTTGATAGCCGAGAGATGGGAGAAAATGGCTTTTGGATCAACAAGGTATCTGTCAATTTCATTAAAGTCCTGCAGAAGGGTCTGTCCCCATTTAGAGAAGGCATAAAAATTTTCAGGCGTACCATGAGTGGTTTTTAGGTAGCTCTCGTACAAATGAAACAACTGCTCGGTATTGTTGGCATAGATAAGGTTGGCTATCTTTTCTATAAAGGTTTCTATACTATAGATTTCGGGTGCAAAAACGGTCTTGGAGGCAGTTTTACCAATACTATTTTTTAAAAAGGTACCGGCTCTTTTACTGGGCAATATAAATACAATTTCTTCGAGTGAGCCATATTTCAGTTGTACTTCTTCTATAACTTCTTCAAGAAAACTCTTCATATATACAACGCTTAAAATAGAGTATAAATATAGGGATATAAAAGAGTTTTTTGGTTACTAAAGGATAGGGGTTCATAATGGGTTTAAACAAAAAAAGCTCCGCATTTGCGGAGCTTTTAATTATGATTGTGAATTGATCTTGATTACTTGATCAAGTTAATTTCAACTCTTCTGTTTTGAGCTCTACCAGCTTTTGTGTTGTTGGTAGCCATTGGCTTATCTTCACCATATCCGATAGCAGTTAACCTATCAGCTCCGATACCTTCTTTTACTAAGAAGTCTCTTACTGAATTAGCTCTGGACTCAGATAATTTTTGGTTTAAAGAAGCACTACCAACACTGTCAGTGTGACCTTCAACAGTGAACTTAGAGGTTGGGTATTCTTTCAAGATCAAGATGATATCTACCATTACAGCAGTAGATTCAACTTTAATAGAAGATTTACCAGTGTCGAACAAGATAGTTCTTGCATAGTCGTTCAATTTTTTCTGAACTTCAGCAGTTACTTCAGGACAACCTTTGTTTGCAACTGTTCCAGCTACTTCAGGACAAGCGTCATCTTTATCCAATACTCCGTCTCCGTCAGTATCAGGCCAAGGACATCCTTTGTTATCAGCAGGACCGGCTTCGCTAGGACAAGCGTCATCTTTATCAGCAATACCATCACCATCAGCATCAGGACAACCAGCTAAAGCAGGAAGACCAGCAACTTCTGGACAAGCATCGTCTTTATCAGCAACACCGTCACCGTCAGCATCAGGACAACCGTTCATTTCTTTAGAACCAGCTTCGTTAGGACAAGCATCTTTGCTGTCTTCGATTCCGTCACCGTCAGTATCAGGACATCCGTTGAAAATTGCCAAACCAGCAACTTCTGGACATGCATCGTCTTTATCATAGATTCCATCATCGTCAGTATCAGTCCCACCAAATTTAATGGCGATACCAGCTAAGTGTTGGAAATGTTTTACACCGTAATCTTCGAAAGCGTGCTTGTAAGAAGTCTGTACAGTTAAACCGATGTTGTCGGAAAACCAGTAGTTAAGACCAACACCTCCATTAACAGTACCTGCACCTATTTCATTTACCCAAGTATAACCACCTCCGATTTCAACGAAAGGATCTAATTTGGTGTTTTTCAAAAACGCATATTTAATAGTACCATCAGCAGCATAGTGAGAAAGATCATCTACACTAACATCACCTAATTTGGAAATTCTGTTCAAAGTACCTCTAGCTCCAATAGAAAATCCGTCACCAACATATTTGGATACAGAAACGTAGGAAATAGATGGAAGAATGTTCCAGTGGTCATTTACATTAAAGTATTCGTTTCCAAATGAGCTTACATCACCAGTTGGATAAACGTCAATCGCGTTAACACCAAAACTAACCTGCCATGGGTTGTTTTCGTCCTGCGCGTGTAAGTTGTTGAATCCTACAGCAAGTAGGGCCACAACTAATAATTTGCTAAGATGTTTCATGTATTAAAATTTAAGTTTAAGTGTTTATTAGCTGCAAATGTAAGTTGTTAAAAATTATTAACAAAATCAAATTCCTATTTTTTTTAACTCATTTACATTAGGGCATTTGGACTTTTAAATGACGTTTAAAGCCTTGCCAACCTCAGTAAATGCTTGGAGTGCTTTGTCTAAATGTTCAATTTCATGTGCAGCGGAAAGTTGTACCCGTATCCTTGCTTTCCCTTTTGGGACTACTGGAAAGAAAAAACCGATGACATAGATGCCTTTCGCTAAAAGCATATCTGCCATCTGTTGAGAGAGTTTGGCATCATATAACATGACCGGAACAATTGCCGAATCTCCATCAATGATATCAAACCCAGCATCCTTCATTCCTTTTTTAAAGTATTCCGTGTTTTTTTGAAGCTTATCCCTTAAAGAGGTATCCTTATCCAACATGTCAAATACCTTTATAGAGGCACCTACTATTGCCGGGGCCAAAGAATTGGAGAATAGGTAAGGCCTGGATCGTTGCCTTAAAATTTCAATAATTTCCTTTTTACCAGTGGTGTAACCACCCATGGCTCCACCAAGAGCTTTACCTAAGGTTCCTGTAATAATGTCAATTCTGTCCATCACCCCTTTCTCTTCAAGGGTGCCTCTTCCAGTCTCCCCAATGAATCCTGCCGAGTGGCACTCATCTATCATGACCATGGCATCATATTTATCGGCAAGGTCACAGATCTTGTCCAAGGGAGCCAAAAGACCGTCCATAGAGAATACTCCATCGGTTACAATAATTTTAAAACGTGCATCGTCGGCATTGGCCTGTATCAATTGGGCCTCAAGATCGGCCATATCGTTATTGGCATAACGATATCTTTTTGCCTTACAGAGTCTTACCCCGTCAATTATTGAAGCATGGTTAAGGGAATCCGAGATAATGGCATCCTCTGCCCCCAATAAAGGTTCAAAAACTCCTCCGTTCGCATCAAAGGCCGCGGCATATAATATGGTATCCTCCGTTCCATAAAAATCTGCTATTTTTTGTTCCAGTTCCTTATGGATATCTTGGGTTCCACAGATAAAGCGAACCGACGACATCCCAAAACCATGGGTATCCAAGGCGTCTTTGGCCGCTTTAACCACTTCTGGATGGGCCGATAGCCCTAAATAATTATTGGAGCAAAAGTTTATGACCTCTTTTCCCGTAGAAATTTTTATCACCGCCCCCTGGGGAGAGGTAATGATGCGTTCCTTTTTATAAAGACCGTCATCTTTGATGTTCTGTAATTCTTCTTGTAAATGTTGTTGAATACTTCCGTACATATGAATAAGGTATTATATAAATTCTGGTGTTATGGTATCGTTGATATAAATGATAATTTTATTGTGAATGGTATAGTTCATGGCTTCCATGGCCGACGCATACTCATTGACCTGCCCATGGTGGGCCGTACTCTTTGTTCCTGTTTTGTAATCTATTATGGTCACTCCTTTTTCTTGTAACACAATCCTATCTGGCCGCAAAATTAACCCGATTTGGGTAATTATATCCCTTTCGTTCCAAACAATTGCATCGGAATGGAAAAATTCTCGAAGTTCCGGGTGACGGACAATCTGTAAAAGCAAAGCTTCAAGGTAGTCTATTTTTTGATGGAGGATTTGACCGTTTCTTTGCATTAAGTTAAGAGCTTGAGCTATATCCGATTCAGTTTTGATATAGCTTAACAATTGGTGCAGTACATTTCCTTGTTCCATGGCCACCCCTGCTCCCGACTCCCATAGGGATCCCGAGGTGGTGATGAGGTTAAAACTAGGCCTATCTTTAAAGGTGAGTACATATGGGACGGATTGTTGCTCCATTACCTGGTTTTGATCCTCCTCTGCAAAGTCTAGCTTACCAAATGAATAGGTGTTCTTTGTATTATCCCATAGCCCTTTTTCCTTCAGGTAGTGTATGAACAATCCCGAATATAGATCTGTTTTGTGCTCCCCATTGGTTTTAAGGTCCTTCTTGGTCAGCACGTACAGTGCTTCTATGGCCCTTGTAAGCGCAACATATAGCACATTGAAGGCATCCAATTCCAACTTGTGTTGCTCCTCCTCGTACAGCAGGCTGGCCGTTTCCCCATAATCTACCACCTCTTGTTTTTTGTTCACTAAAAGCTCTCCAAAGCCATTGAACAAATCGACATCCACAGGGATCCATAATTTCGCATCTTTTTCTTTATAAAGATGTTCATTGGCAAAAGGGAAAATCACAATGGGAAATTCCAATCCTTTAGATTTATGGACGGTCATGACCTGTATGGCGTTCACGCTTTCTGGGGCGGTAACGCTAAGCCTATCTTTTTTCTTTTCCCAATATGCCAGAAAGGAATGTGGGCTGCTCCCATCTTTTTGCTCCACTTCAAGAACCGTATCCATTAAATAGGTAATATAGGCATCGGATCCATCTATTAAATTAAACTGCTTTATGGCGTGTTCCAAACCATCGTAAACGGAGTGTTGTTTTAAATATTTAATGTCAAAATCATATTCATTCTTTAAGAAGGCACCGGCCTTTTCCAAATGCTCTGCTATAAAACTATGATTGGGGCCATGTTCTCCAGAGAGAAAATAAAGCATTTCAAAAACGATTTCCTTATTGTTGGGGTCATTGGAATAATGAAGCAGGGCAATCAAGAATTGAACTTTTGGACTACTGTTCAATAAAAGGGTCTCAGACGAAATGATGGGGATACCTTCCTTCATCAGAAAATCGGCCACTATGATCCCATGTCTGCGGCTACGGGTTAGGATGCAGATATCCTTTAAACCAAAATTCTTTTCCTTTACTTCCTGAATCGTTTTAAGAATGTGTGCGCAATAATGCTCTTCTTCGGTCATGTCCTCCGATTCTTCAACAAAACCAAGTGTTACCAAGCCCCCCTTTTTGGAATTGTATTCTTGCTTGTTCCCTTCTATGAATAATTGGTTATAGGCAACATTGTTGAGAAAGGGGCTTGCAACTGTAAAGAAATCATTATTGAATTTAATCACCTCTTCTTTACTCCTATAATTGGCAGGTAAATTTTTGGTATCCGGGGTGAGGACAAACGGATTCTTTTCTAGGTTGATCAGGTTTAAAAATTGTTCCGCTTTCCCGCCACGCCACCTATAAATGGCCTGTTTTGCATCACCTACCAATAATAAAGAACCTTTTTGCCCCAGAAGGTCCTCACTTTCCAACGCATTGCCTATTAAAGGAATAAGATTGGTCCATTGCAGCTCAGAGGTGTCCTGGAATTCATCTATAAAATAATGACGGTATTTTTCGCCCAGCCTTTCGTAGATAAAAGGAGCGGGCTGATTTTTAATCTCTTTCGAAATGATGGAATTAAAGGACGAGATGGGCAGTTGGTCCCGTTCCAATTCCAAAGCTTTCACCTCTTGCTGTATGGCATTCAGGACGGTAAGTGGAACGATGTTGCCATAAGCGTTTTTGTGGAACAACAGTTCCAATGCCTCTCGCTTAATACTATGGAACAACTCAGAGAATTGAGGGTGGAGGGAATCCAAAACAGCCTTCGTGGCACTGGGACATGTTTTTGTGTATAGCGGGTCATTATCAAAATTTTGTTTCCATCCCGCCTTAAAATCCATCACATAATTTTTATCGGCAATCTTGGCAGTGAATTTGGGGAAATAACCCGACTTAAAATCGCTGAATTCCAATCCGTTGGTATTGATGATTTCCAATATTTTTTGAGCGGTAGAGTGTAATTCCTTCTCATTCTTGGCGATATTGGATCTTATTTTTTTCTTCAAAACCAAAAAATCCCCAATTTCCTTATCGGCAATCAGTTTAAGGTGGTCTGAGTGGTTTTCATTAAAGAGCAACTTCCCAATATTGGCCAAGTCCAGACTAATGTCCCAACTCTTGTCTTCATTGGCTTTTTCCAGAGCAAACTCCAACAATACCTTGGTCAGTTCTTCATTGGTCCCCGCTTTGTTGATGAGTCTAACTATGGCTTCATCCAAAAGTAGGGTGGTGTCCAGGATGACCTCAAAATTTTGTGGCAGCTTTAAGTCCTTGGCAAAAGTACGGATGAGACGATGCGTAAATTTATCAATGGTGGACACATCAAAAAAAGCATAATTGTGCAAGATCTCTTTTAAAGTTTTTTTTGCCTTTTTTTGAAGGTCTTCCGCACTCATCTGCAATTCTTCCGAGATGGTAAGGAACATGGGCGATGCCTCTTTTAAAGAGTTGGTCTCGCCAAAATCGTACAGACTGCCCAAGATCCGTTGTTTCATTTCGTTCACCGCCTTATTGGTAAAGGTGATGGCCAATATTTGGCGAAAACTACGGGTGGAACTGGAAGAAAGGATAATTTTCAGATACTCCTTGGTAAGGGTATACGTCTTGCCCGAGCCGGCAGAGGCATTATAGATTTTATAGTTGGCGTTCTGCACTAATTTTATTTGCAAAATAAGGATTCTTGAACAGTTCTTAACAAATAATTAATGGAATTTGCATCTTAAAACCTTAAATTTGGGAAACTGAAATAATTAACAATAAAACACTATAATTATGGCTTTTGAATTACCTAAATTACCATATGCATACGATGCATTGGAACCTCATATCGATGCTAAAACAATGGAAATACACCACACCAAGCATCACAATGGATATACAACCAATTTGAACAACGCTATTGACGGATCCGATCTTTCGGGGAAATCCATTGAGGACATCTTGAACAATTTGGACATGTCCAATGCCGCTGTCAGGAACAATGGAGGTGGATTTTACAATCATTCCTTGTTTTGGGAAATAATGTCCCCAAAAGGTGGTGGAGAGCCTACGGGTGAGCTGGCAGATGCTATTAAGTCCGCATTTGGATCATATGACAGTTTTAAAGAGGCCTTTGCTAAAGCAGCGGCTACTAGATTTGGCTCTGGTTGGGCATGGCTATGTGTTCATAAAGGGGGAAAATTGGAAATTTGCTCCACTCCAAATCAGGACAACCCATTAATGCCAGGTGTTGGCTGCGGTGGATTCCCAGTTATGGGCTTGGATGTTTGGGAGCATGCTTATTACCTAAACTACCAAAACAGAAGACCTGATTATATTACGCATTTCTACAATCTGATCAATTGGAATAAAGTATCAGAGCTTTACAAAGCCAACAAATAAGTATTAAATCCTTAGGGTATGGACCACCTTACTATTTAGTAAGGTGGTTTTTTTTGCGTTGTTAAAAGCAGTGGTTAGAGTTAATGGTCTGATATTTAATAGAATAATTTGAGAATATGTTTTAGAACATAGATGTTATTAATAGAAAAGGGTGGAGAAGTCTCCACCCTTTTCATCCCAAATCTTACCATAAACTTAACCTACTTATGCTATGGCGGTACTAAATTACTGGTATTGTGAGAAATAACAAAGAAAAATGAATAAATTTTCGAAAGATTGGTTTTTGGAAATTTCTGTTTTGGGGTAAATGGGGCGCTATTGTTTTGATTATCAGAAATAAAAAAGGCGGAGTTTCCTCCACCTTTTTTCCCCAAATCTTACCATGAACTTAACCTACTTATGCTATGGTCCTCCGAAAGTAGTGCAACAGTTAGTAACTAAACAATCTTTTAGACTAATGCCTGTTAAAATGGGATGAAACGCTTTTATATCGATGAATGGCCGCTTGGCTGTATATCTAATTATTGGGAATGGAAGGTGTGAAAAATAAAAAGGTGGAGTTTCCTCCACCTTTTTCCCCAAATCTTACCATGAACTTAACCTACTTATGCTATGGTCCTTCGAAAGTAAGGCAACAGTTAGTAACTAAACAATCTTTTAGACTAATGCCTGTTAAAATAGGATGAAACGCTTCTTTGTCGATGAACGGAATATATTATGGAGTGTTCAAGGATTGTGATTAGAAAGTATGTTAAATAAAAAAGGTGGAGTTTCCTCCACCTTTTTTGCCCCAAATCTTACCATGAACTTAACCTACTTATGCTATGGTAGCTCTAAAAATACTTGCAGAAGACCTCATTTGAATCAAAATACCGCTAAAATGCGATTATTATCGATGAAGAGCATGATTTTGTGTATTTCATCGAGTATAATGTTAATATGCCCGTTGGTTCTTGCCTTCAAAAAAGTTTATAAATGCTCTATTGACAACCCTGTTGCCCCCAGGAGTCGGATAGTCTCCGGTAAAATACCAGTCTCCCAAATTTTTGGGACAAGCTTGGTGTAAACTTTCAACAGTTTGATAGATGATCTCCACTTCAGCCTTTATGCCTTCTGGGCACAATAATTCCCCAATTTTTTTGGAAATTTCCTCTGCTGTGAACGGGGTATAGAATTCCTTGACGTAGTTAATGATATCCTTGTCCTGGTTGCTAATCTGCTTCAAGCATTTTTGATATATCCCTTCAACCAAATGCATGGTCTCGTTTTCTTGATGAAGTGCCAAGGCCGCCCTGAAGGCAATGAAGTCCTCTAATTTGGCCATGTCTATTCCGTAACAATCAGGATACCTTATTTGTGGGGCGGATGAGACCACGATTATTTTTTTCGGTAACAGTCGGTCCAATATACCTAGGATACTTTTTTTCAAAGTGGTTCCCCTAACAATACTATCATCAATGATAACGAGGTTATCTCCCTCTTTTACGGATCCATATGAAATATCGTAAATGTGGGCAACTAGATCGTCCCTACTGCTATCCTGTGTAATAAACGTTCTTAGTTTGGCATCTTTAATGGCTACCTTCTCTATTCTTGGTCGTACCTCCAAAATTGCATGTAATTGTTCAGAGGTAATCTTGGAGCCTATGGCCAATATTTGTTTTTCCTTATGCCTGTTTAGGTCGTTTTGGGCCTCCTTTACCATGCCATAGAAGGAGGTTTCCGCTGTATTGGGAATAAAGGAGAAGACGGTATTTTTGATATCACCATCGATCGACCTTAGAATTTGCGGATAGAGCAATTTCCCCAACTCCTTTCGCTCTTGGTATATTTCTTTGTCACTTCCCCTAGAAAAGTAAATACGTTCAAAGGAACAGGCCTTTCGTTCTTTTGGCTCTAGGATCTGCTTAAGCTTTACCTCACCATTTTTCTTGATGATAATAGCCTTTCCCGGATCCAATTCCTGGATATCCTCATACTTCACGTTAAAGACGGTTTGAATGGCCGGTCTTTCCGAGGCAATGGCAACTACTTCATCATCCTGATAAAAGTAGGTAGGTCTTATTCCGGAAGGATCTCTTAGGACAAAGGCATCCCCATGGCCCAATAAGCCAGCCATGGCATAGCCTCCATCAAAGTTTTTGGCTGCCTTTCTAAGGATTTTCGCAACATTAAGTCGCTCTGCAATTAAAGCGGAAGCTTCTTGTTTATTGAAACCTTCCTTTTTTATTTCTTTGTATAGTTTTGCAACTGCATCATCCAAAAAGTGACCTATCTTTTCCATGACCGTTACAGTATCTGCCAGTTCTTTGGGATGCTGACCTAAACGGATAAGGTTATCAAAGAGTTCGTGAACATTGGTCATGTTGAAATTCCCTGCAACGATAAGGTTACGGTGCATCCAGTTGTTCTGTCTTAAAAAGGGATGAACATTCTCTATGCTGTTTTTGCCAAAAGTGCCATATCGTACATGGCCCAATAGGACCTCCCCAATATATGGGATATGTTTCTTTTGTTGTGCCACATCATCCTGATATTCCGGATGCTCCAACATGGTGGAATTGATACGGTCGTTGATTTGTGCAAAAATATCCTGAATGGGTTGTTGGGCTACAGAGCGTACCCTGCTCATATAGCGTTCCCCTGGAGTCATGTCCAATTTTATACTGGCAAAGCCGGCACCGTCCTGCCCTCGGTTGTGCTGCTTTTCCATCATGAGGTACATTTTATTGACCCCATAAAAGGCGGTACCATATTTCTCCTTATAGTACTCCAAAGGTTTTAATAATCTAATAAGGGAAATTCCACATTCGTGCTTAATAGCGTCACTCATGATAAATAGGTATTAAAAAAGCCCTGAAAAGACAGGGCTTATATTATTGTAATTCAATATCAAACTGTGTCAATTCTTTGAATTGCATCAGTCGTTGTGTAACTTCTTTCCTTTCAAGCCCCTTCATTCTTTCTGTTCCAAACTTTTCAACACAAAAGGAAGCAAGATTGGAGCCATGGATAATGGCGCTCTTCATATTGTTAAAGGATATGTTATTTGTTTCGGCCAAATAGCCCGCAAAACCTCCGGCGAAAGTGTCTCCGGCACCCGTTGGGTCAAAGACTTCCTCTAAGGGCATAGCAGGGGCGAAAAACACATTGTCGTCTTTAAATAAGAGGGCTCCGTGCTCACCTTTTTTGATCACCACGTATTTTGGTCCCAATTTGTGAATCGCGGCGGCGGCCTTTACCAAAGAATACTCGTTGGTCAACTGTCTCGCCTCTTCATCATTAATAGTAATGACATCTACAAGCTTAATAACATCCAAAAGTTCTTCCAGGGCATTGTCCATCCAAAAGTTCATGGTGTCCAAAACGATAAGCCTTGGCTTTGTCTCCATTTGTTCGATTACACTTTTTTGGACGCTGGGGTGTAGATTGCCTAGCATAACCACTTCGGCATTTCTATAATTATTGGGCACTACAGGGGAGAAGTCGGCCAAGACATTAAGCTCTGTCGCCAAGGTGTCCCGAGAATTAAGATCGTTGTGGTACTTGCCTTTCCAGTAAAAGGTTTTGCCCCCTTTTACTATTTCTATGGCTGAGATATCTATGTTCTTGTCTGATAAAAGGTTTAAATATTCCTGTGGGAAATCTTCCCCAACAACAGAGACGATTGCGGTATCCACTTCAAATTGTGATGCGGCCAGGCCTATAAAGGTTGCAGCTCCCCCAAGTATTTTATCTGTTTTCCCAAAGGGTGTCTCAATAGCATCGAAGGCAACCGTGCCCACAATCAGTAATTTGCCCATTTACTTTAAAATTTGGTGCAAATATAGGGGTAACTTTCCAAGAATTTATTGAAGTTTCAAAAAGATTGTTTTGGCGAAAAAGAGCTACGGAATATAGTCTACGAGCTATTTGGTTAAAGAGTTCTCAAAGCCTTGGTCCATGGGCAGATTCAATTCTTTGGAAGCCTCAACGGCCAATTGGTCACAACGTTCATTTTGGGGGTGGTTGTTGTGCCCTTTGATCCATTTGAAATTGACTTCGTGTTTTCTGTACTCCACTAGGAACAGTTGCCACAGATCTGGATTCTTCTTGTTTTTGAAATTGGTCCGCTCCCATCGGTCCAGCCATTTTTTCTCCACGGCATCCACAACATACTTGGAATCGGTGAAAACCTTGATCTTTAGCCCGGGAACCTTTAGTTTTTTCAGGGCCTCAATGACGGCCAAAAGTTCCATTCTATTATTGGTGGTATGTCTAAATCCTTGTTTAAATTCTTTTCTATATGGTTTGCCGACCCATTCCATTACAATGCCGTACCCTCCAGGACCCGGATTGCCCCTCGCTGCCCCATCTGTATAAATATGTACATCTTCTTTAACCATGCAATAGGGAGTCTATTATTTTAGGAAAGTGTTCATATTCCAATGCATGAACCTTTTGGGCTATGCTTTCTGCGGTATCGGAAGGGGTGACAACAGTTTTTGCTTGGTGTATGATAGCGCCCTCATCATAATTTTGATTGACATAGTGTATGGTGATGCCTGTTTCTGTTTCCTTATTTTGAACAATAGTTTCGTGAACTTTCATTCCGTACATTCCTTTTCCACCATATTTTGGTAAAAGGGCAGGGTGAATGTTGATTATTTTATCTGAAAAGTGAAAAATTAAGGCGTCTGGGATTTTCCACAAAAAACCGGCCAGCACAATTAGATCAGGGTTCATTGCCTTGAGGATATCCAGCACACAATCACTCTCCAAAAAGGCGGTCCTATTAAAATAAAGGGCGTTGATCTTTAGCCTGTCGCAGCGTTCCAATACCTTTGCATCCCTTTTGTTTGTTAGCACTGCAGAAATAGAGACGTTAGGGTTGTCCTTGAAATAGTTGGCGATGTTTTCAACATTGGACCCGGATCCAGATGCAAATAATACGATACGTTTCATGAAAATTATTTTCTTTCAGAAGGGTAAAAATTATAGGCTAAATTACCACTCTTGAATTTAAATTCATTAAATTGTTCTACATTTTAGCGTCAAATAGTGTATTTAATCCAAAGTTTTTTATTTTTGCCAACAATTTAATTTTTAAACCAGAATAATTATGTCAGATATTGCATCAAGAGTAAAGGCTATCATCGTTGATAAATTGGGTGTAGATGAAAACGAAGTGGTAGCGGAAGCAAGCTTTACTAACGATCTAGGAGCAGATTCATTGGACACTGTTGAATTGATAATGGAATTCGAAAAAGAATTCGATATCCAGATTCCAGATGATCAAGCCGAAAATATAGCAACAGTTGGTCAAGCAATTAGTTATATAGAAGAGGCAAAGTAATTTTATGATATCTTGAATGAGATTTGAAATATCCATGTGGTAATAGTGTCGCATGGATATTTTTTTTTAATTTACACTTGTCTTAGATACTAAAATAAATATTGGTTCAATGCAATTAAAACGAGTTGTGGTTACTGGATTGGGTGCTTTAACCCCCATAGGCAACAATATTCAAGAATATTGGCAAGGCTTAAAAAGCGGTAAAAGTGGATCTGCACCTATTACATATTATGATACAGAAAAATTCAAGACAAAATTTGCTTGTGAACTAAAGAATTTCAACGCCGAAGACTATTTTGACAGAAAAGAAGCCCGCAAATTGGATAGGTTCGCTCAGTATGCCCTTGTATCTTCCGATGAGGCAATAATAGACTCTGGATTAGATCTTGATAAAATTGACAAATTTAGAGTAGGCGTAATTTGGGGAGCCGGAATAGGGGGCTTGGAAACATTCCAGAACGAAATGATGAATTTTGCTGCCGGGGATGGTACACCAAGGTTCAACCCGTTCTTTATCCCAAAGATGATCGCCGATATTGCCCCTGGAAACATTTCCATAAAGCATGGTTTCATGGGCCCTAACTATACGACGGTCTCTGCTTGTGCCTCTTCGGCCAACGCCATGATCGATGCCCTAAACTATATCCGTTTAGGTCATTGTGATGTTATTGTTACCGGAGGTAGTGAAGCTGCCGTTACCATTGCCGGAATGGGTGGTTTTAATGCCATGCATGCCCTCTCCACAAGAAATGATAGCCCGCAAACAGCTTCTAGGCCATTCGATGCCACAAGGGATGGTTTTGTATTGGGTGAAGGAGCGGGAGCACTGATTCTGGAGGAATACGAACATGCCAAGGCAAGGGGAGCAAATATTTATGCTGAAATTGTAGGGGGAGGAATGTCCAGTGATGCTTATCACATGACAGCACCGCACCCAGATGGAATTGGCGTGGTTCGCGTAATGGAGAACTGTTTAAATGATGCTGGACTAAAGCCAGAGGATGTAGATGCAATCAACACACATGGGACCTCAACACCATTGGGAGATGTGGCCGAGCTAAAGGCGATTACCAAGGTATTTGGCGCACATGCAAAAAATATAAATATAAATTCAACCAAGTCCATGACCGGACATCTTCTGGGAGCGGCTGGGGCTATCGAGGCTATTGCCTCCATCCTAGCCATGAAATACAGTTTGGTGCCGCCTACCATCAACCACACCACTGCTGATGAGAATATAGACCCTAACCTAAACCTTACCTTGAACAAGGCACAGAAAAGAGAGGTTAACGTCGCTATGAGCAATACGTTCGGATTTGGGGGACACAACGCCTGCGTTGTTTTTAAGAAAATAAGTTAAATAAATAATGAACTTTCCTTCCAATATATTCAATTCCCATCCTAAAGAGGATGGGGATTTTTTTGGAGGAATGACTAGAATTCTTGGGTTTAAACCCAAGAATTTGGACATCTACAAAAAGGCCTTTCTTCACCGCTCCGCCAATACAAAAGACTCTAAGGGAAACCCAATGAACTATGAGCGCTTAGAGTTCTTGGGGGATGCCATGCTTGGGACCATCATATCACGTTACCTTTATAATGAGGTTCCCGAAGGAGATGAGGGCTACTTGACCAAAATGCGCTCAAAAATTGTAAGTAGGGATCATTTAAACGAGTTGGGAAAGGATTTAAACCTTATTGATTATGTGGAAAGTAGAATCCCAAAATCACATTTCGGGGACAATATCCATGGAAATGTTTTTGAGGCATTGGTTGGAGCCATCTATTTGGATAGGGGATATAAATACTGTGAGAAATTCATAAATTTCAGGGTTATTATCCCATATGTGGATATAGAGCAATTGGAGGGCAAAGTTATCAGTTATAAGAGCTTGGTCATCGAATGGTGCCAAAAACAGAAAAAACCTTTTAATTACAATGTTTATGAGGACACCGGCAAGGATGCCCTAAAACATTTCGCGGTTAAACTCAGCATTGGAAACAATGTTGTCGCCAAGGCAAGGGCAACCTCCAAAAAGAAGGCAGAAGAAAGAGCCTCCAAGAGGGCGTATTTCGCACTGCAGAACAAAATTGACAAATCCGAATAAAATTACTCCAACTCTATCGTTTTCGTTGATTTAAAGGCTCTTAAACATTTTGGGTAGCTATGTTTCTTACGTTATAAATCATATATTTACGTTTTGCATACAAGTTATGGCGGCCATACATAAAATTTCTGAAGACTTTTTTGAGGATTCATATACATTGATCGCATTGCACAGTAGTTTGGAAGATCACGCTCTGGTTTACGCCCTTAACACGTGTCTAAAATCAAAATTGAGAAGGTCCAGAGAGGACCTAGATATTTCCAAGGAGGTTTCTTTCCCTATATTCGAATGGAAAGATATCGTACATGATGCCAATTGGACCCTGATAACAAACTTTAGTATCAAAGAAGAAAACTTAGGTCAAGATGGCCTTTTCGGGAATGAACCATCATATAGAACCTATTACTTGGTGCCTGAGCACAGGGATGTGGATTACTTCTTGAAAATAGAAATGGACGATGTAGATGATTGTGAACCGATTGTCAGGGGAATATTGAAAATACCGGAGATAATTACTGCCTATACCGTGGATAACAAAAAACTAAAATCAAAAAATAATTTAATTTTTTAAACAATGCCAAGTAACAAAAAGACAAAGATAGTCGCAACCCTAGGGCCCGCGACTAGTAAGAAAGAAGTGCTGAGAGATATGATCGAGGCTGGGGTTGACGTCTTTAGGATTAACTTTTCCCATGCTGATTATGAAGATGTTTCGGAACGCATAAAAATGATCCGTGAACTAAATGACGAAATGGGGACAAACATCACCATTTTAGGAGATTTACAGGGACCTAAACTTAGGGTGGGTGTAATGGCCGGAGAGGTAGTTGTGTCTCCCGGAGATGAGATAACCTTTGTGACCGGAAAACCTTTTGAAGGAAATGCAGAAAGGGTGTATATGAACTATGCTACTTTTCCTCAAGATGTTAATCCTGGAGAACGCATCCTATTGGACGATGGAAAGTTGATGTTCGAAGTGATGACTACCAATAGAAAAGATGAAGTTCGCGCCAAGGTTATCCAAGGGGGGCCTTTAAAATCGAAAAAAGGGGTCAATCTGCCGAACACTAATATTTCCTTGCCCGCTTTGACAGAAAAGGATATTAAGGATGCCATTTTTGCCATCAAGGAAAGGGTGGATTGGATTGCGCTTTCATTTGTACGCTTTAGCCAAGATTTGATAGATCTTCAAAATTTGATAGCGGAACATTCCGATGTTAAAATCCCGATCATTGCAAAAATTGAAAAACCTGAAGCTGTTGAAAACATAGATAAGATCGTCGCATATTGTGATGGTTTGATGGTTGCCAGGGGAGATCTAGGGGTTGAAGTTCCCGCACATGAAGTTCCCCTTATCCAAAAACAATTGGTTCTCAAGGCTAAAAAAGCAAGGATTCCCGTGATCATAGCCACCCAAATGATGGAGACCATGATCACAAGTCTTACTCCTACTAGAGCAGAAGTAAACGATGTTGCCAATTCAGTTATGGATGGGGCCGATGCCGTTATGTTATCCGGCGAGACTTCTGTAGGTAATTATCCCGTGCAGGTGATTGAAAAAATGACCAGTATTCTGAAAAGTGTAGAGGGGTCCAGTCTTATCAAGGTACCCCAAGATCCACCACAGATCCGTACCAAGAGATATATAACCAAGTCCATTTGTTATCATGCCGCCCTCATGGCCAATGAGATTGAAGCGAAGGCAATATCAACTTTGACAAACAGTGGATATACCGCCTTTCAAATTTCGGCTTGGAGACCTAGTGCCCATATTTTGGTGTTTACCTCTAACAAAAGAATTTTAACACAATTGAACTTATTGTGGGGTGTTAAAGCTTTTTATTACGACAAATACGTTTCTACGGATGAAACCATCGAGGATGTAAACAGACTTGCTGTTGAAAAGGGCTTTTTAGAGCCTGGAGACATGCTAATTAGTTTGGCGGCCATGCCCATTAAGGACAAGGGAATGGTGAACACCTTAAGAGTAACAGAGATAGAGGCGTATTAAGTAAGGCTATCGAACATAATAAACCCCGAACTATTTTTCATAGTTCGGGGTTTATTTTTTAAGGCAATCTGTATTAGGCAACCTCCCGCTCATAGGCTATGAAATTGACAACCTTTCCTTTTTGGTCAAAAAGTGGTTGGGCCTTGATGTCGCACCAATATTCACTTCCGTCTTTTCTGTAATTTAACACCCTTGCTTCAAAAGGCAATTGGTTTTTTACCGCCTTGGAAATGGAGGATATTGTATTTTTATCCGTACCCTGGCCCTGGAACATCTTTGGTCTTTTTCCTATAATTTCGTTTAAGGTATAACCGTTCATCTCAAAAATATTTTTGGTGGCATATACAATTTTAAGGGTAGCATCCGTGACAACAATGATTTGTTCCTTTTCCTGTAATTCCAACTTAAACTTTGGCTGTAGCGTCCACTGGTTTTTTGCCGCAATGGCATCCAAGATGTCAATATCCTTTTGATATTTACAGAAATTACTAAAGTTTGGCAAAGAGAAATCCCATGAAAGTAGGGGGATGGGATTGAGCTCAAGGGAACTGTAAAATTTAGATATAGCTTTTTCGTAGTGTTTCATTAGTTATAAAATTAATCTAACTGAATTCCCATCCGTTCAATTTTATATTCGTTATTATGTAGAATATAATAAGGTATTAAAAGATTGGGGGAGAGAATTTCAACCCAATACTAGAAAAAGTTTTGATGGTTTGAAAATTTCAAAGGTTGATTAACATATTTGTTTAATAAATGTACATTTCCATTGCCTTAAAAGGCATAAATATTCCACAGAATATGTACAGATTCCAAGAATTATTGAGGGTTGCCAGACTTATTTGTGTGTGACAAGGATGATCAGTGTTGGTGCACACGTGAGGGCTTTGGGTTTAAAAATCGAACTGAAGTTGTACGGAAATGACCTCTTGCTTAAATTTTTCTTTCTTTTCAGTATTCAAATTTGAAAGGGAAATCCCCAAGAGCCTAACAGAGTTTTCCAATTTCTCCTGATACAATAGGTCTTTTGTAGTTTCCATGATGAGGGATTGGTCCGCTATAAAAAAAGGAAGGGTTTTGCTTCTAGTATGTAAAGAAAAATCACTGAACTTAATTTTTAAAGTAATTGTTTTTCCGGCAATATTCGATTTTTTCAATCTTTTTTCCAACTCTTTGGCAATATTTTCCAAACGCTCCAACATGAAGATTTCACTACTCAAATTTTCATCAAAGGTACGTTCCGCCCCAACGGATTTTGGGATCCTATTGGGTTTAACGGGACTATGATGTATTCCGCGGACCACATTGTAGTAGAAGGCCCCGCTTTTTCCAAAATGTTCTTCCAGAAAGTCTAGGGATTTTGACTTCAGGTCCAATCCTGTAAAGACACCTAAGCGGTACATTTTATCTGCGGTCACCTTTCCAACGCCATAGAATTTTCTTATTTCAAGACCTTCCAAAAAAGAAATCACCTCTTCTGGATTTACCGTCTTTTGACCGTTGGGCTTGTTGATATCACTTGCCACTTTGGCAATAAATTTATTGATGGATATGCCTGCCGAAGCAGGCAACTGCAATTCATCATGGATACGTTGTCTTATTTCTTGGGCAATTAGGGTAGCGGATGGATTTCCCTTTTTATTTACCGTAACGTCCAAATATGCCTCATCCAAAGAGAGGGGTTCCACCAGGTCTGTATATTCCAAAAAGATACTTCTAATTTTTTGGGAGATTTCTTTGTATCTGGCAAAGCGCGGTTTCACAAAGATAAGTTCGGGACAATTTTTTTTGGCCAAATAACCACTCATGGCGCTGCGAACCCCAAATTTTCTGGCCTCGTAACTTGCGGCGGCCACCACCCCCCTTTTCTCACCCCCGCCCACGGCCAAGGGCTTGCCTTTCAATTCCGGATCGTCCAACTGTTCCACAGAGGCGTAGAAGGCATCCATATCTATATGGATAATTTTTCGCAAGGGGAAATCATAGCACATGGTACAAAATTACGTTATATTTATCTAGATGGAAACAAAAGATAAAACAGCAATTATTCTAGGTGCTACTGGTCTTACTGGAGGGATTTTACTGGAAAGGCTCCTAAGCAATGAGCAATATAA